>JANYCH010000354.1 GCA_025360395.1 Cytophagales bacterium
TGAGTTTATTGATTACATGAGGAGTTTAAAACCTGAATTATTCGTAGTGGGTGAGTATTGGGCCCCCGGTGACTTACCTCTCCTTCAAAAATATCTGGATGCAACTCAAGGAAGAATGACACTGTTTGATGCCTCATTGCACCATAACCTGTATGATGCTTCTAATAAAGGACGCGATTACGATATGACCCAAATATTTGTTGGAAGTCTGGTGGAAGCAGCGCCAACATTTGCAGTTACCATCATTGATAACCACGACACTCAACCATTACAAGCACTTGAAGCCCCTGTCAACCCATGGTTTAAGCCTTTGGGTTACGCATTAATCTTATTAAGGGAAAAAGGATATCCTTGCATTTTCTACCCAGATCTTTATGGGACTTCTTACACCGACAAAGGAAAAGACGGAAACGACTATGAAATAATTCTTCCCAAATGTGAAGAATTAGAGGGCCTTTTACAGTTAAGAAAAAACTTTGCATACGGGACTCAAAGAGATTACATAGACCACAAGAATTGTATAGGTTGGATCCGGGAAGGAAATGAAGATGACAGAACGGGTTGTGCAATCATACTTTCAAACGGTGAAAATGGCAATAAACACATGGAGATAGGCAAAAAATTTGCAGGCAAAACTTTCGTGGATTACTTAAAAGGCAGTCCTGAAGAAATAGTAATTGATGAAAACGGCTGGGCCGATTTTTTTGTCAAAGGAGGAAAAGTTGCAGTTTGGGTCCAAAAACAAATAAGAATGGATTAGGCTAAAAAAAAATCCCTCCGGCATACTATCGGAGGGATTTTTTAATTTAAAGCCTCATATCATCAACTATCCAATTCTGAATATTTTCCTTTATTGCTGCTGGGGTTAATTTTTTCAAAACTGCTTCTTCCGTTAAAGCTGTTAATTCATTATCCGAAGCAAATCTTAATGCTGCTATTTGTTTAAAAGACAGGGATTTCTCAAAGGGCTCAAACCTCTTACCTGTTGTGGCAAAATAACGATACCGCATTTCCAATCTTACAATCCTGTCCTGATTGCCCAGGGCATAATGCTGCCTCAACATGTACGACAATGCAATTACAGAGAAAAAGCAGAGGGCAATTCCCGTCCAAACCCATTGATTTGATGTATCCCTAAAAGCAAAATTCAAGCTTGAGAAGAAAAGGAACCCCATAACTGGGTAAAATACCAGGTGATGGGGGACATAATAACGGGGCGATTGTTTTAAAGAACTCATTTGGATTTTTTCTAATATAAACTATTTAGCAATAAAAACGAAATCACTTCCAGGTTCATTGTTGCCAAATTCCCCGGTCCTTGGTTGTGGAACCACTTTTTCAACATAATTTATAACTTCACTTACTGTCAATATCCCATCCTTTCCACCATAGCTTCTCAATGCTTCAAGGAACTTCCTGGCAAATGGAGAATGTTCTCCCGGTCGGCCATCGGGAACATATTCTTTTCCTCCACTTGTTAAATAAAGCCTTGTTTTATGCTTCATTTTTCTGGCAATAAATTCTGTTTTGGCTACTTCCTCATAAACTTCTTCTGCCCCACGGTGAGAAGTCATATAAGGATCAAAAGTGCCCCCAAAACACACATCCATTACTAAAAATATATGTTCGCAATCAATGTTGTTCACGATGGTCCTCAGGTTAGAATGAGATAAGAATGTTGTTCTTGCATCGTCCTGAAGTTTTGATTCTTTTGCTACAAGATAACCTTCTCTGAAAATCTCATCATATTTTCCATGTCCTGCAAAAAATATAAGAAGCTTATCGCTTTTATCATACGACATCTGAGCATAACGTTTCAGTTTTTTGAGTATTCCATCTAGAGTAGCATTTTCAACAATATCGGTCTGAAATCCATAGTTTCTTGAAAGTTCATCACCTACTGCTTTGGCATCGTACAAAGGGTTTACTAAATCAGGATAATTATCATAATCATTAGTTCCAAAAACAAGGGCATAACTATTTCCTGAATTTCCCCATTTTTTACCAGTTGTATCCATCAAGGACAATGTTGCCTTCTCTGAAGAAGCCATACTGCTCCTAGCCTTTTCAGTTCCGGAACTTCCTGAAACAAAGGGGTTTTCATTTATTTCAATTTCATATTTTTTGCCGGATACAGGATGTATTAAAGTAAAATTCTTATACACATTTTCACCACCCTTGTCTTTGCTTTTCTGGATGGTTATTTTGGCTTTCGACCAATTTTCTTTTAGACTTTTCGCTTCAGAAGAACTTAATTTTATCTTCCCTGGAGTGTCCATAAAAAGAATAAAATATTGCTGGCCATCAGCATCATAACTCACAGCCTTATCCAGATTTATCTCTAAAGTGCTTCCATTTTTGTTCATTTGAAAAAACTCTTCAATTTTCTCCTGCATTAAAGAAGTTAGCTGTGATTTTAGTTTTTCCCTTCTTTTAAGAAAATCCATATTGGTTTCAAACTCATCCTTTGGAGTTAACAAGGAAGGATCGATAGCAGCGACTATTTTGTTGGCATTTTCGTTTGTGAGAATTTTCCTTTGGGCCAAAGTGATGTCTGAACCTAAAATATTGCTGATAATAAATTTGTTACTCGGTTTTATTCCTTCCAGAGACCAAATAACGCCTGTTTTATCACCTCCTGCACTAGCCATCATTTTTCCATCGGCGCTGAAATCCAACTCAAAAATACGCCCATCATGCCGGTAGACTTTCTTAACTAATTTTAAGGTATCTGATTTGGTTAATTGCCACATAAAAATCCAGCCATTAGGGAAACCTGCTGCCAGGATTTGACCATCCGGGCTAAAAGAAAGTGCTTCTGCAGTATAGTCTAATGAAGGAATGGTCTGGATAATTTCATATTTATCATTCTTTTTGGTGTAAATATCAATGCTGCTTGAATAGGTATGAGAAATAGCCAGCCGTTTTCCATCGGGACTAAAGCAGACTTCTTCAGCATATAGGTTTGTTGCCTTTATATCCTGAGGTTGCCCCCAGACATCATTTTTGAGGTTAAAAATAATTGGATTCTTGTTGTAAAGACCAGCAACCAATTCTTTACCGTCTTTAGAAAAGGCCAATGAGTAAACTTTTGTATCAACAAGCTTTACTTCCTTATCAAACTGAAACTTGCCATCTACCCATTTGAAAATTTCAAATGTTTCATAACTTCCATAAGCAAGGAACCGACCATCAGGACTAAGGGCCATAGAATTCACAAACTGACCTTCATCTTGCAAAGTCTGAATAACCCGATTTTCAACAATACTGTAAATTGCTACATCAGACTGGTTTTTGTACTTTGAAAAAATCAGCAGTCGCTCATCTGAAGAAAACAAACACAGGCTGCCCAAAGATTTTGGCTCTCCCTGGGTTGTAAAAATCTTGTTCCAGTTCTTGTCATAAAGCTCAGTCGTATTATTTCCTAAGCTCATGGCAATATAATTTCCATAAGGCGAGAATTTTATAGTTCGGACATAATCTGCCTGGTTATTTAGTGTTTTAGTTTCGTGGACAGAAAATTCCTGGGCGAAAAGAAAAAAAGGAAAAAATATAAAAAGGATGATCTTTTTCATTGTCTCAATTTTGAGAAACACAAAATTACTCCTTATAGCGATGATTGCTAATTTGCCTTAGTTGTTAACTTATTAAAGACAGTCCTATTTTTTTATAATATCAGAAAACTACATTTAAAGGTCTGCAGACATTTACTTTCACTTCTTATCATTTATTAAATTGCATGCCTAAAAAGCTCCAGATATGGATGGTAAAATAAGGTCAAATATCAAAAAGGGCGCCGAAGTCTTGATCGTTTTAAAAAAAGACCAGAAAACAGGAAATTTAACCAAAGGGATTGTAAAAGACCTTCTTACAAGTGCCCCAAAACATCACAGAGGGATAAAAGTAAGGTTAGAAGACGGCCAGATAGGAAGGGTACAAAATATTATTTTAGAAG
>JANYCH010000359.1 GCA_025360395.1 Cytophagales bacterium
CAGGTGTTTTACGCGCCGGTGCCGCAGACGCTCGACCGCAACGAAGTGCTGCGCGAGACCTTCGAAGTGAAGAACGACAACGATTGTTTTCTGATGAAGTTTCAGGGATAGAAGTGATAACAGGAGCAGCATTTTTATTAATGTAAATATATTCATAATCCGAGTAGCCGTTGGCTGTATCTTCAATTCCAATCCTTACCAGTTCAGCTGCATTACTACTTTTATCGTATGAAGGAATTTTTAGTTTAAAATCTCCAAAAAGTGTATTTGTACTATCCAAAGTATTAACAATTCCCATTTTTGCAATAGAATCATAAACAATAAAGCCCCCTGAAATCATCCTAAAGGAGAACTTTAAGCTTTTAGATGGCCAAAGGTAATTTTTGAACCCAAGCTGAAGACTGAGCGTGTCATTCGTTAAATTTTTGAATTCATAGCCGGAAATTCTTATTGCAGGTGTGATAGTATCGGTTAAAAGTTTGAAGGCGTCCAGACATCCGTGGCCGAGTTTCTCCTTGAAATCCCTATTGTTTTTTACTGTATCAATGTTTCTTGCTGTAACCCTTAGTAATTCCTGGATTTGTGTTGAATTCATTTTAGGATACTTCGTTCTTGCCAGGGCTGCTGCACCGGAAACTAGGGGCAAGCCAACGGAAATACCAGTTTGTGTTGTAAAACCACCTTTTAATCCGGTAGTTAACATGTCCAAACCAGGTACAGATATGTCAATCCAATAGTGAGTTGCCTGAGGAATGGATTTTGAGTCATCGGAAAACAATGATAGTACCGAGAGGACATTGTCATAATCTCCAGGATATGTAAAATAATTTCCTTCTTTAGGAAAAGTTGCACCAATTAAAACAGCATCCTGTTCTAAGGTGGCAAAATTTATGTAATCCTGCTCATATTGGCTAAAGTCTGTCCCTGTATCAAAAGACCCCCATGATAAGTTGATCACTTTACAACCTTGTAATGCTGCATAGGCGATAGCCTGGTATTGTATGTAAGAATAAACAGGATTGTCGCCAAATATTTTATAAGGCAAAAATCTGCAGTTATAGCCCATAGAAGCAATGCCCCAATTGTTATTGGTAGAAGCAGCAGCTATTCCGCTAACTTCAGTACCATGTCCGGAATATCCTGTGGAATCTTCTGCAAAATTATCTCCATTGGCAAAGTCCCAGCCTGCAAAGTTATCTGTAAAACCATCTTTGTCATTGTCAATACCATCAACAGGATCCTTTTTATTGAATTGAATTTTGTTGTAAAACTCGGGGTGAGAAAAATCCAATCCATTGTCTATCATACAAATCGTCATATTTGTATCCCCTTTGGAAATGTCCCAGGCCTTGTAGGCATTCACCTTTGCAAGGTAATACTGCCCACCGTTAACAGGTTGTGCAAAAGGGTCAGAGGGAATGTGAAGAGCTTTGTTTTTCGAAACTTTTATTGTTTCAACATATTGAAAATAACCAGACTGTAGCAATATATCTCTAACCCTTTCTTTATATTCTTTATCAGATAAAGTTATTTCTAAAACCCCGTCTAAAATTGATTTCTTTGTCCTTTTAGGAAAGGGTTCTTTTACTTTTACAACCTTCAATTGTGAAAACAAGCCCTTTAGGTTTACATTTTTAACAATGCCTGAACTCACTGCATCTTTATTCCGGAGGTTTAATTTTGCAATTATGTCCTGAGCAATGGCTGTTTGAGCAAAAGCTATCAGAAAAGTAAATACAATCTTTCTAATGTTTCTCATTATTCTTCGAGTTGAAATGTTCCTTTTGGCTGAAGATTATCATAAGGTTTCCCTAAAGTTTTTAATTCTTCGTTATGGTTTGCCAGTATTTTGTTGAACTGCATGGCCCAGTTGTCGTATTTGACTCTGTGCATCACCACATCGTTATCAAGAGCACTTATATCGTTGAGCAATTCTGAGCATAAAGGATAATTCTCTACATTAGGAGTGCTCAGTACCAGCGCCTTTACTTCCTTCAAAAGACTATCAGTCGCCTGGTCATATTTGTCAATTTTCTCAGAGTTGAAGTTGGCCATATCATATCGCTTGGCTTTAAGCTTTGTACACTTTTCCATAAGTTTTGCGTGTTTTACGACATTGTATTTAGGTGTATAGGAGATCTCGTCTAAAAGCCTTTTGGTATATGCAATTTTCTGGTCGTCAGCTTCAATCATAAACTTCCAGGCTGCATTGGAACTGTCTTCCAGCTGGTCAACTTTAACTTTTAACTGATCTTGAGGCGCTTCCGTTTTTGGAACACTGTCTTTTTCGGATTTATTTTTTTTGCCGGTTTCTTTGCAAGAGCTAATAAGCATTATAGCGGCTAAAGTGAACCATAATATTCTTGAGTTCATATCTGTTTATTTACGGCAATTTCATCAGAAAGGACCGAAAAGAAAAACCAGAAATCATGGAAAAATTATTTTAAAAAGCATTGGGGTTCTTTTCTTAATTTTGAGAAAAAGAATTAATGGGAAATATCCTGATAGCGCCGTCCCTCCTTGCTGCCAATTTTCTCAATCTGGAGAAAGAAATTAAAATGTTAAATGATAGTCAGGCAGACTATATACACCTGGATGTAATGGATGGTACATTTGTTCCAAACATATCTTATGGTGTCCCGGTTATTCAGGCGATACAAAAAATTGCCCAAAAACCTTTCGATATTCATTTGATGATTGAAATGCCGGAAAGGTATCTGGAAACTTATATTGACCTGGGAGCTAAAATATTGTCAATCCACATTGAAGCCTGTACGCATTTGCACAGAGCAATAGATTATATTAAAAGCAGAGGCTGCATGGCGGGAGTGGCCATTAACCCTCATACAAGTGTGGATGTACTGGCGGATATTATCAAAGAAATAGATGTAGTAAACGTAATGTCGGTAAATCCAGGCTTTGGCGGACAAAAATTTATTCAAAGTACCTATTCTAAAATAAACCGGTTGCACAACCTGATCAAGTTTAACAATGCACAGACAATGATACAGATAGATGGAGGAGTAAACCTTGAAAATGCTGCGATACTGGCCGCTTCCGGTGCAGATTTGTTAGTGGCCGGTGCTTTTGTATTTAATTCTGAAAATCCGAAGCATACGATAGAGTTATTGAAAAATATAGATTAATCTGGTTTATCGAAACATTTTAACTACTTTTGCATCCGCAAAAAATTGATCCCATAGCTCAGCTGGATAGAGCAACTGCCTTCTAAGCAGTAGGTCAG
>JANYCH010000376.1 GCA_025360395.1 Cytophagales bacterium
TTTTTATCTCCTTTACCGGGTTCTTTGTTTTCCTGATCTGATTTTTTTGGGTCTTCCTTTTTTTGCTGGTCTTTTTTGTCCTGGTTCTTTTTATCTTCTTCCTGTTTTTTCTTTTCCTCCTCCTGTCTTTGTTGCTTGTCCTGAGATTTTGGGATATCTTTATTTTTATTTTTAACCATTAATTCATAATTGAACCTGGCCTGGGTATTGGAAGGGTCAAATTTTATGGCGTTTTTAAAATGGGCTATTGCTTCTTCCCTGTTTCCTTTTTCAGATTGAAGTATACCAAGTTGCTGATATGCGATAGATTTGATTTTTGCATCTGAAGATTTTGAAGCCTCTGTATATTTGGTTGTCGCATTACTGTAGTCTGCCCTTTTCATGTAAGCATGGGCAAGGTTCAGTAAAGCTTTTTCATCTTTTATTTTAAGAGTGTCAAGCAAATAATTATAAGCCATGATGGCTGCTTTATAATCATTGGAAACTAAGGCATTTTCAGCCCTCTGTTTTGCCTGGTTTGCATGCCTTGTTTTTAAAGGGTCCGGCCCTGCAGTCAGATTTAGGGCGATGAATAAAAATAAAAATCTTACCATCATATTTTAATGACATTAATGGTAATAAGTACGTCAAATAAAACCAGGCACAAGGCTGCAAAAAGAAAATACAGATATTTATTTGAGCTCGAATCTATGTTTTTGGTTTCTCTTACTTCACCTTCAATTTTATCCATATCTGAAACCAGCTTCCTAACGTCATTTCTGCCTTCACTAATTTCATAATAACTTCCTCCTGTGGAATTGGCAATATCTTTCAGGTCAGAGCTATTAAGGGTTGTGATAACAATATTGCCATCTTCGTCTTTTTTAAAATCATTTCCAAAAGGAATCCTGCCACCTTCTTTAGTTCCAATTCCTAATGTATATAATTTAATTCCCGAGTCTTTAACCTTTGCAACCTGATCCTTAGTGTCTTCTCCGAAATCTTCACCATCACTTATCAGGATCACATATTTAGCCTGCTGGTTTCCGGTTGTATTGGTTGGATCATTTAATCTTTTCAAGGCCAGTTCCATAGGAGGACCGAAATCGGTTCCGCCCTGAGGTACAAGTTTAGTACTGAGTGTTTCTATAAATAGGAATAAGGCACTTTGGTCATAAGTCAAAGGGCACTGCATAAATGCGTCTGTAGAAAAAATGATCAGACCAAGCCTGTCAGTATTAAATGCAGAGACAATATTCTTTAATTCACTTTTTAGTTTTTCCAGTCTTGTTGGTTGTATGTCATTTGCATTCATCGAATTAGATAAATCAACACAAATAAAGATGTCCTTTCCAACTGCCTTTATTTCTTTTTTTATATCTCCAAATGAAGGCGCCATTAAAGAAATAATGATCAAGGAAAAGTAAAGAGTGCGAACTACGAATTTTACAAAAACATACCTGAAACTGCTCCTTATCCTGACCGATAAATATATAATTTTAATTAAATAAAGCACATACAGGCCCACAAAAGCCATAATGGCATAAAATTCTATTTCAGATATTCCCTTTAAAAAATTCATGTAGGTTATTGGGTCCCAAAAATACGAGAAAAAAAGTTTCTCAAACGTCTAAAAAATTGTGTTTTTAGATTTTGTACCTTTTATAAGTCTCTTAATTTTTAATAGCTTTGCCGGGCTGCAAATTAAGCAAATGAAGTATAAAAGAATATTACTCAAATTAAGTGGTGAAGCCCTTCAGGGAGATCAGCATTATGGGATAGACCCTACGCGCATCAAACAATATGCCCAGGAAATCAAAACTGTAGTAGATGTAGGTATTGAAATTGCGATTGTAATTGGTGGCGGCAATATTTACAGAGGTTCATATGCTGAAAAAATTGGAATAGAAAGGGTTCAAGGAGATTACATGGGAATGCTGGCGACAGTAATTAATGGTATGGCCTTACAAGGAGCCCTTGAAAGCCTGGGAATACACACCAGATTACAATCTGCGGTTGAATTAAACCAGGTTTGTGAGCCGTTTATCAGAAGGCGTGCTGTAAGGCATTTAGAAAAGGGCAGAGTTGTAATATTCGGTGCCGGCACTGGGAATCCTTATTTTACAACTGATTCTGCAGCCAGTTTAAGGGCAATAGAAATTGAAGCTGAGGCAGTTCTAAAAGGAACCAGAGTAGATGGTATTTACACCTCAGACCCAGAAAAAAATCCCAATGCGACTAAATTCAAAACTATTTCTTTTGATGAAGTTTATGAAAAAGGCCTAAATGTTATGGATATGACTGCATTTACCCTTTGCAAAGAAAACGGATTGCCAATTATAGTTTTTGATATGAATAAGCCTGGCAACCTTTTAGCATTGGTTAAAGGAGAAGAAGTAGGTACACTTGTTACCATGTAACACAAATACAGACTAATATAAAAATGGAAGAGGTTCAGTTTTTTTTAGACGATGCAAAAGATTCAATGGAAAAATCTATAGCACATTTACAGTTTGAGTTGGCCAAAGTAAGGGCTGGCCGGGCAACACCAGGTATGGTAGAAGGTCTTTCAGTTGATTATTATGGTTCAATGACACCATTGTCGCAGGTAGCCTCAGTAACAACACCAGATGCACGCACTTTAGTAATAAAGCCTTGGGAAAAACCAATGCTTTCGGTTATTGAAAAGACAATTAAGGATAGCAACCTCGGTTTTAATCCTCAAAATGATGGAGAGATCATCAGGATAAACATACCTTCCCTCACAGAAGAAAGAAGAAAAGACCTTGTAAAGCAGACCCGCAATGAAGGAGAAAATGCAAGGGTTAGGGTACGTTCCATCAGAAAGGAAACTAATGAAGAGTTAAGGAAACTTCAGAAAGATGGTGCTTCTGAAGATGAAATAAAAGATGCAGAAGCTAAAGTACAGAAACTTACAGACACCTTTATTTCGAAAGTGGATGAAGTATTGTCAAAAAAAGAATCAGAAATAATGACTGTTTAATTACAATTCAAGTGCTTCACTTAAAAGGGATAGCACTTCAGGATTGTACGGCAATTTTAATGCAAAGGCCTGGCCTTTGATCCCCATTTTTTTCCAGGTTTTCTGAATTATATTGATCACCTTTTCTCGTGGGTGCTGATTATGAAAATCAGAAATGTGGAATTCTAAAAAAACTAAGCATAAAACATCTTCCAACATTTGTGTTTCAGGATCAAGTTTTATGCCTTTTTTCAAGTTTAGGTTTTTTACTTTTTCAATAAATGCATGTTCAAATCCAACTTCTGAAAGGATTTTCGCCGTCGTTTCAGAATGGAATCTGGCAAGATCAGTTCTCCAGGATAAGTAACCTGATCTGGTTTCGGGATAAGAATTACGAGGGATTTCCCATCTGCCAATATGTTGACTTCGTACAGCAATTTTAAGTTCATCGCTGGCATTTGGTTCTAATTTAGTCAGCCAATCGCTTTGCCTTAAAGAATCCAGATATGATTTTGGAATCTGTTTATCCTTTTCTACAACAAGATTAGGGTCTTTTTTATTGTATTCGTCTATTTTTAAAACAGCAATATCAAATTTAGCCATGCCCTTATTTTCCCATCATTTCATTCAGGACTTCTAAGGTAAGTGGTTTGGCAATAAGTCCTACTACATCTTTATTTTCTGAACCTTTCTCAATATCATTTACATTGAAAGTGGAAGACAAAAGCACAATATTACATTTATCCTTAACATGGGCTGGTAAATGTTGATACTCTCTTATAAATTCAAATCCATTTAATAACGGCATATTTATATCCAGGAAAATTATATCAGGTATTTCTTCCCGAGGTGTTAATTCATTGAAGGATTTTAAATGTTCAAGTGCCTTGGTAGAGGAAGTAAAACTTATTACATTTTCACTGAAATGAGCATATTTTATCATTGTCTCATTTATAAACAAGTCAGTATCGGAGTCGTCCACCAACATTACCTTTGTTGTTTTTAATTTTTCTATCGTCATCATTTTATAATCTAATTTGGAAATACATCAGCTTAAAAAAAAGTTGAGTTATTTGTACAATTTAACGTCAATGTATTATGTTTGTTACAGATATATTATTTAGTTACGAGAGAAAAGATAAGGATTTGTAACCTTTTTTTTAATTTTAAGTATTAAGGGATGTATTAAGTGTAATTTAATCAGTGTTTTATGAATATTTTCGTTGCCAATTTAAATTTTAAGGTTCAGAACGACGGTTTGAAAAAATTGTTTGAAGCTTATGGAGAGGTATCTTCTGCAAAAGTAGTGATGGACAAGACAACAGGCCGTTCGAAAGGATTTGGTTTTGTAGAAATGCCAAACGATGCTGAAGGTAAAGCCGCTATTTCTAACCTGAACAATCAAGAGGAATTTGGCAGAGCTTTAGTTGTAAAAGAAGCACTTCCAAAAGAGTAAACAAACTATACATATATTTTTAATAAACAAAGTCCTGAAGTTTATTCAGGACTTTTATTTTGCATTTTTTAAGGCATTTGCCAGCCAAATAAACTCCTTTAGAAATATATCAATACTTTTGGTAAAGCTTTCATCCGTTAGAGAACCTAAACTGTCAAATTTGTTTTGAACAGTTGGGACCAAAAGCATCTGTGGGCAAGTAATTGCGCCAAGAGCAAGAATAAATTGCTGAAGCTGCATAGCAGCCCGCATTCCGCCTAAAGCACCAGAACTAACTGTAACAATGCCTATTGCTTTTCTGTAAAAAGTACTCTTAGGGTAAAAGTCAACCATGTTTTTCAAAGGCGCAGAATAGCTTCCATTATATTCCGGACTTACAAATAAAATGGCATCTGCATTATTCAATTTTTCATAAGCATCATTTATTCTTTCATCTGGCTGAGGTAATTTCGACATGATCTCGGTAAACATAGGTAGTTTAGCTTCCTTCAAGTCCAGGATAATAGTATTTACTCCCTCAAAAAGTTGAATTTTGTTTATAAGTCCCAATGCAACTTTATGGGTTTCACGTTCAATTCTGGTACTTGCGGAAACGATGGTTATATTCATAATAAGTTATGATCTAAGTAACATTTTGAACGTGAAAATGTTCAGTTTTGAAAAGTTTATATTGAGCCTTTCGGCGTGAACCTCGTAACTTTATTTTCAATAGGAGTTAAAGTCCTTAAATATTCAAAAATGGCACCAAGATCCTGCTCTGTCATAGTTGAATACATTTTCCATGGCATAACTGTTTGAAACGCATTGGCTTCGACTAACGGATCGACATATGAGCTGTCAGCATAAATTTTGAACCTGTTGATAAAGGATTGTTTATTATAGTTCAATAAACCACTTTCATGCGGTGTAATATTTGAGGACCTTACAATTCCATTTGGCAAAGAAAATCCGAAGCCACCGGCAAAATCCATTCCTTTTACCTTTTGTCCTTTTTCCTGTTGAGTATGGCATTCTGCACAGGCCGCTGCATTTACAAGATATTTTCCATATTCTAAAACATCCGATTGATCAGGTTTTTTTGTTGGATTGGATTTTTGAGGTATAGTATTAATGATCAGGTTCATTGGAAAATCAGCTTCAGATTTTGGGATAGTATTTTTTACAGGTGATAAAGTCCTCAAATAAGCAACTATAGATTTTATGTCTTCTGTATCTAACTGCCCATAATTAAGATATGGCATTACTGGGAAAAGGGCTGAACCATCTTTGCTAACGCCACAGGTAATGGCCCTGACTATTTCTCCATCTGACCAGTTGGCTAAACCAAATGGTGTAACATTTTTTGAATAAAAACCTCCAGGAAATCCAAATTCCTGAGTAAAGGCTTCTCCACCTTTTCCCAGGGTTCCAGGCATAACCGGTCCGGCAAATTTCGACCAGTCCCTTGTAGAGTGACAATCCATGCATGCACATACACTATTGGCGAGGTATTTTCCCCGTTCAATTTGTTCTTTCGAATTGCCAAGTGTAATATCAGCAGGTTTACCTACATTAGGAAGGAGCGTTTTGATGTAAATGATAGCCGCAAAAATTGCAAATAAAATGAAAGCTAAAATTCCTAAAATAATTTTTTTCATGTTAAAGTGTGGTTAATTAACCTTCAATATAAGAGTGACGAATTTTAGAAAAAATATGACCTTAATTAATAAAAATTTATCAATGTAATATTTTAAAAACTAATTCTTTAAGTATTTCTTCCTCACCTATATAGTTTGCATTTACACCTTTTATCTGCATATCTGCTGTTTTTAAAAAATGTATTATCTCAGCTACTTTTAAAGGCGAATATACTTTAGAAGCTATAATATAATCTTTCACAAAATATGGATTGGTTTTCAATAGAGAAGCCAAAGCAGCTTCGTCTTTTTGAATACTATACTGAACCAGGTATACTTTGGAAAAAAAGTTATATAAAACAGATATTATCTGAATTGCCGGGTTTCCTTTTGTATCTGAAGCGAAATATTTCAGGATCTGGTTGGCTTTAAAAATGTTTTTGTCTTTTAAAGCATTACAGAGTTCAAATGGATTGTATTCTTTGCTTAGACCGACATATTTATGAATATCGTTTTCGTCAATTTCCTTTTTGTCCTTTAGGTTTATCCTTACTTTATTTATTTCATTAGCGATTCTGCTTAGATCTACTCCAACAGAATCTGCAAGAAGCAAAGCTCCTTTTGGAGAAATTGACAACCCAATACTTTTTACATAGTTCGTAATCCATTCAGGAAGTTTATTTTCATAAGGTTTTTTTGTGTTGACTACAATGCCTGTTTTATCAAGTTCTTTGTAAATGG
>JANYCH010000394.1 GCA_025360395.1 Cytophagales bacterium
TGTGCCCTAGGTCCTTATTTTTATGGTCAGGCACAATCTGAGTTTGAAGCACTTGAGGATCCGGAATGTCCTTTTTACCAGGCTGCAATGGGTGTCAGAGCCAAAGGATATGATGTTTTTTATGGGCAATGGCTGGTAACTGGAAGGCCTAGGGTCGTATTGTTCAACCCGTTTTCAGCATATTACAAATTAGGAGAAATTAAATACAATCTTTGGGAGCATCATCAGATAAATTCTACTGATGGTAATGACCTTCTTGACCAGGTTTGTGCTTTTGGTGAAATGGTCAGGATTTTTTTCTGGGAACTGACAAATGTTACCAAAGGACAAAATAAAATATTAGGACATTTTCACGAGTGGATGGCAGGAACCGCTATACCAGAATTAAGAAGAGATAATTGTCCGGTAGGTTCCATTTTTACTACCCATGCAACCATGCTGGGCCGCTACCTTGCAATGAATGATCCTGAATTTTATGATCATTTGCCTTATATGGACTGGCAAAGAGAAGCAAAGAATTTTAATATTGAAACTACTGTAAATATTGAACGTGCCGCGGCCCATGGTTCTCATGTCTTCAGTACGGTGAGTGAGGTTACGGCAAAAGAATGCGTCGCCTTATTAGGACGAAAACCTGATTTAATTGTTCCTAATGGTTTAAATATTGAAAGGTTCACAGCTCTTCATGAATTTCAAAACCTTCATTTAAAATACAAGGAGAAGATACATCAGTTTGTGATGGGCCATTTTTTTCAGAGTTATTCATTTGAATTGGACAAAACTCTTTATTTCTTTACTTCAGGCAGATATGAATATAGAAACAAAGGTTTTGATGTTACTATCGAGGCACTTGCAAGGTTAAACCACAGATTACAATCTTCAGGTTCTGATATGACTGTGGTCATGTTTTTTATAACTAAACAACCTTATCACTCTATTAATCCACAGGTGCTTCAATCAAGGGCTGAAATGGAAGAAATCAGAGAGACTTGTGAGGCTATCGAAAAACAAGTGGGTGAAAGGATGTTCTATGCAGCAGCAGCAAGTTCGGATCTGAAACTTCCAGACTTAAATCAATTCGTTGATGACTATTGGAAGCTTCGCTATCGTCGTTTGTTACAGTCTTGGAAAACGCATCAGTTGCCTAAAATAGTTACACATAATCTTGTTAATGACGATGATATAATTCATTTCTTACGGACTACAAACCTTGTAAACAATTCATACGATAGGGTAAAAGTTGTCTACCACCCGGATTTTATCGCCCCAACTAATCCTCTTTTTGGGATGGAATATGGTCAGTTCGTGCGAGGTTGCCATATGGGTGTTTTTCCAAGTTATTACGAACCTTGGGGATATACACCTTTGGAATGTGTTGCTAGGGGTGTACCAGCAATTACAAGTGATCTTTCTGGCTTTGGTGATTATGTTTTGCAAACAATGCAGGATAATATGGAACGTGGGATTTATGTGATTAACCGTAAAGGCCGTAATTTTAACGACGCAGCCGAACAAATGACAAATTATATGTTCCAGTTCATTCAGCAAAGTAGAAGGGAAAGGATTACTTTAAGAAACAAGGTTGAAAGCTCTTCAGAATTATTTGACTGGAAAGTTCTGAGAAGTTACTATGACAGGGCGCATGATCTTGCCTTGAAAAGGTTAGAGTAATTTCTTCTCACTTTTATTAAAGTGGCTGCTTTTTAAATATAGCACCCACTTTAGTTTTTTATTAAATGCAACAGAAATAGTTTTAAAATTGTGTTTTTATTTAGATAATAGAGGGTAATAATATTTAATTTTCAGGCCTGTCAATCTATTTTAAGCTCATATTTTGTGGGCAAAAAAACTATTAACCTTATTTAAACTTCTGGTTTGGCACTTTATCTGATTGTAAGGTGTATTATTGATAGTTTTTAAAGTCTTGAAAAGTTTTCTAACTTTTCACAGTCAAAGTCCCTCCCCAAGTTGCGAAAAGGCACAAAGAGATGTTGAGAATAAAATTAAATAATCCGAGAAACAATTTTCCCTGAGAGAACAATTGAAGACTTTCCAAACTCAGGCTGGACATTGTACTGAACCCACCACAAAAACCAGTAATTAAAAGTGGCTTGATAATGAGGTTTTCTGGTTGTTTAGAAAAAATTATTGAAATGAAAATTCCCACAAGGAAGCTGCTTAAAACATTAACAGCCAATGTAGAAAAAGGGAAAAATGGTTGATATGAAACTAGTAACTTATTAACTGCCCATCTTGCTACACCACCAAAGGCCGCACCAAAGGCAACATATATTACCTCCATTAATTGAAATAGAAAGCGGGTAGGCTTAAACCTATTCAGCTTTTTTTCTTGCTGGTTTCTTTTTTTCTTC
>JANYCH010000403.1 GCA_025360395.1 Cytophagales bacterium
TTTTTATCAATCCTTCTTTAACTAGCATTTGTCCTTAATATATACCCTATATGATATAATTTTAACAAAAAATTGAATAATATACCTGATAAGGTATATTCTGTTTGAAATTATTATATTTATACCTTAAATGGTATAAAATGGAACATAAGGAGCAATTGGTTCAGTTTGTAAAAGAAAAGCGGCAACTGCTAAACCTTACACAACCTGATCTAGCATCAAAAGCAGGAGTAGGTTTACGTTTTTTGCGAGACCTGGAGCAAGGCAAGGCAAGCCTGCGCATAGATAAGGTAAATCAGGTATTACAATTATTTGGACATAAATTAGGTCCTGTCCCTTTAGATCGTCAAAAATGACTGAATGAGAAAGGCTAAGGTGTTTATCCACGACAAATTGGCTGGTTGTTTGCTAGAAACTGATGAAGGTTATGAATTTTCCTACTTGAAAGATTATTTGGATTCCGGTAAGGAAGAACCTGTCAGCATTACGCTCCCACTAACCGAAACCTCATACAAAAGCCCTGTGATGTTTCCCTTCTTTGATGGTTTGATACCGGAAGGCTGGTTATTGGAAGTAGCAGAAAAAAACTGGAAATTGAATGAAAAGGATAGAATGGGACTATTACTTGTATGTTGCAAGGATTGCATAGGAGCTGTAAGTATTATAGCAGAAAATAAATAACAAGATGCAGACAAACAAGTGTTTATACTGCTATCAACCTTTAGAAGAAACGCAGACGGATTTTCATTTTGCCTGCTGTAAAAAACTATTTGGCAAACCTGCACCTCCAATAATTGATTTCACAGAAGGCCAAATGCTGGAATTGGCTGAAAAAGTCATCAAAAGTCAAATAGCGGTTACGGGGGTACAACCAAAGCTTTCATTGGATATAGCTAGGAGAGAAGACAATAAAGGAGAAAAATCTGAACGATTTACAATTGTAGGATTATGGGGTGGGTACATTTTGAAACCCCCAACAAAATTATATCCTAACTTACCAGAAATAGAAGATGTGACCATGCACCTGGCCTCACTTGCCGGAATCGCAACTGTACCCCATTCATTGCTCAGTTTACCATCTGGCAAGCTGGCTTATATTACAAAAAGGATTGACCGCACTAAAGATGGCAAAATACACATGGAAGACATGTGTCAATTGACAGAACGTCTCACAGAGCATAAATACAGGGGTTCTTACGAGCAGATTGCAAAAGCCATCACAAAATACTCGGTCAATCCAGGATTAGACCTGGTACTTTTTTTTGAACAGGTAGTTTTCTCATTTCTAACGGGAAATGCAGATATGCACTTAAAGAACTTCTCTTTAATAAATAAACCGAACATGGGTTATGTACTATCTCCTGCATACGATATGGTTGCAACAGCATTGGTAGTAAGCGGTGACAATGAAGAACTGGCACTAAATCTAAACGGTAAGAAAAGCAAAATTTTAAAAACTGATTTCAATGAGGCTTTTAAAACAATAGATGATAAAGCAAGAGAAAATGTATTCAAAAGATTCCAAAAAGCTTTAGACAAATGGTATGCTTTTATTGAAATAAGTTTCCTCCCGGAAGAAATAAAAAAACAATATATCTTGCTTATCAAAGATAGGGCCCAAAGATTTGATCTGGTCTAATTCTCAATTATTCGGAGTTGAAAGCTATGGAGGTTGGCCTTTGTTGGTCTTTGGGAAATGTGAAATTAAATCCAGAGAGAAATCATAATTCCTGGCCGTCCAAAAAATATTATTCTACATCAGCCCTGGCAGACTTTTGATAAGCAAGTCCGTTACCAAAAACTCCTTTCATTTTACCGAAATGCATATGGTTTTGAGATTTGGTATTGATTGATTAAAATAACGCCTTTAATTCTTCTTTATTAGTTTAATGGTTAGAGGAAGTTTCAAATACAGATTTATAAATATGAAATACCTTATCACCTTTTATAAAAAACATACTCAACAGAAACAGTCCCATTATTTCCCGATTCTTTGGCAAAGGAAAGTAGGTCATAACCTTTATCTTTAAAATATCGTAACATGGCTATTTCTGATTTAGAATCATAAGGATCCCACGCTAATTTATGAGCTTTGATTATTGTGCTGAGATCTTCAGTTGAATCTGGTTCGTAAACAGCTTTGTACGCATACTGGTTTCCTATTCTTTTTAGTTTTACAATAGCGAACTGCCCATTTTGTTTTTTTTTCTCTACCTGCGAAAACGAGTTTAATGTTGCCAGTAGAATCAGTAGAAATGCAATAATGCCTGATAGGTTTTTCATAATTGTTTTATATAAAATCAATAATAAGGAATCTCTCCGGGCTTATCAACATAAAATTGCCTGAATTGTAAATCGTATGTCCTTACCGGATTGAATTTAAATACAGAATAGCCCACCCCGGGGATTTCAGGATAAAAACCAAAGGTAAATTGGAAGGTATTGAATACAAGAAGCTCGTTCCGGAATTGAACACCTAGTGCAAAAACCGGGAAAGGCTGATTTTTAATGAAAAGATTATCTTCAGTACCCACCATTCCCAACCCAACATACATTACCGGTGCAAATGAAAATCCTAAAACCTGGTATGGCAGGTATAATTGAGTTTGAAGGTAAACTATAAATTTATTGGTTCCCACAAGGGTAGGACTGGAAAATCCTCGCAAGCCACTTTCATTGTTAATCGAAATCCTTTCATTGAATCCCCGGTTTATTCCATAAGTGGTTTCACTTACCAGGAACTGTCGCCATTTCCATCTGCCGATGTTTATTAAACTGGTAAAAGTGCCAAAACCTAGCCGGGTAACGGCCTGTTCCATGTTCCCATGATTTACATAACTTCCGGATTCAACATACATATTCACATATATCAGGTTCGGAAGGTGCCCGTTAAAAACACATCTTATCCCCCCATAAGTCCTGTTTGTACCTAAAGGCCTGTTTTGAATCCCGGATATAAGGGATATTAAAAAACCGGTTGGTACGTCTTCTGTTGTTCCAAACCTATAGATATACTTGTCCTTGTAATATTTTCTTTGAGATAGTGAAATGCTCGCAAAATATGTGTCAGTTGTCTGATAAGTAAGGAATTTGTCATGTGCCGGTTTTATTGTACTATTATAATCCTGGTGAAAATACCTGCCCGCCACAATAAACCTGGTTCCTCTTTTTGAAGTTTCCTTTGATTTGAAAACCGGAAAGCTCCAGCCATTCCAAAGGTCCAGGTTAGTGTAATCAAGTGTTACAGCATCAAAAAGTGAATCAGATGTTTTTAAAACCGTAGGTATAATAAAGTTGCTGATGTCTGCACCACCAGCCCAGCGTGTAAGGGGAGAGTAAAATGGCCTAAGCAAAGCAAATCCTTTATTATGGTTAAGCTTATCTGTATTGTAAAAGCCCAAGGCAGTAATAAATGTGTTTCTTATATAAGGGACTACATAGGTGCCTTTGTAATAAATGGTTGAATCTTTTGAAAGACCTTTTGTATAAGCGGACTGTTCTACTGACTGTCCAAATCCAAAGATGTTATCATCTTTGAGGCCAATTGTCCATGGACCTCCATAATTGTAGGAGGGCGATATAGACCACCTATCTTGAGTTCTGATAAAGACATTAACACTGTCGCCGGAAGGGGCGGCAGGTTCCACTTTTATTATAGCATCATGTATATAGGCTGAAGTCCTTATTATCCTTTCTGATTCTTTGACTTTAAAATGGTCGAGACTGTCCCCTCTTTTAAAAAGCAGGTGATTCCTGATAGTGAAACGTTTGGATTTTATGTGTGCAAGGTTTGCAGCCTTTTCAGCAAAGTTTTCTGGTTTTCTTAGCGTATCTGTTATGCTGTAGCCAGATGGGTCCAGGCTAGTTATAAAAATGTCTTTGATAATCATACCGTCATAATCGCTCATGTCTATTATGCGCACGGTTTTGCGTTTTCTTACTATATTGGTTTTTTTAGGTATTACAATTTTTTTAGCCGTAGTATCTTCAGCCGGCGACTTATAAGTAAAGACCGATTTATAGGCTTCATAAATCCATCTGTTTCTTTTTGATAACTTTTCTATTTTTTTGTACAGGTACAATGAATCTCTTTTTGTCCTTTCTTTGGTAACACTATCAACCTGCGCTATTGTGTTAAAATAAAAAAGAAAAAGAAAAATAATTGCGAATGATATTCTCATTTGCTAATTGAATAAGAATGTAAAAATAAGGATGCGGCCCACAATATTATTGCGGGCCGCATACAGTTAAATTTTTGATATGTCTTGTTTAAACTCTGGCCCCATTCCCTCTGATAATATTGAACAAAATTGCAATAATTGCAAGTACCAACAAAATGTGGATAACACCACCAGCACTGTAAGCAAAGAATCCAACCGCCCATCCTATCAATAAGATAACAGCGATAATGTAAAGAATTGAGTTCATTTTGTAATGATTTAAAGTTTAAAATTCTGAAAGTTTTTAAAAAATATCATGCCATCATATGCGGGTATTAGTGGGTACTTCTATCACTTCTTTGATGCCATTTTTTCTTCTTATTAACCTGTTTTCTTGCCCTAAGAGAAATCCATACGATTTTGTGGTTTCCATTTGATCGAACATTACTTTTAACATTCCAGTTACCGGGATAGATAAAATCATCCCAATTATTCCCCAAACTTTCGCTCCCATCAACAATGCAATTGTGGCTGCAAGAGGATTTATACTTACACTGGAACCTACTACTTTAGGGGTTATAAAATTATTGTCAAGAAACTGGACAACCACACAAACACCTGCAGCTCCTGTAGCATACCATAAACTATCTTTAGTGAGCAGCGCAATAGCAATAGGAAATACACTACCAACTAAAACGCCAATATAAGGTACTATATTTAAAAAAGCGGCCAGAGCTGCAAAAAGCAAGGCGTGTTTTAAACCCAAAGCAAGAAAACCTATTGAATTCAAAATTGCTAAAATGAGAATATCCAATAATATACCTTTCAGATATTGTTGAGAAACTATACAAACTTTGGCGATTGTAAAGTTTAGTTTGCGTTTTAACCTAGGTTCTACAAGGCTATACATAAAAGTTAAAATTTTCTCTTTGTAATAGGTGATGAGGAAAATATAAATAGGGATAAGAGCAAGATTTGCAATTAGTGTACCTGTTGTAGACAAGGCCTTCATTATATTATTGCTTGTATTGGCAGTAAGCTCGTTTATTTTATTGTCGACCCATAAAGTTTGGTCTTGCTTGCTATAATCATATCTCATTTCGATATGATGTTGCAGTTCAATATATTTCTGATGAAACTGAGTTTTTAGTTCAGGAAGGTCTGCTTGGAATGAAAGTAGTTGATAGGCAAAAAAACAGAGGATGATGGAAATAATAAAAATAGCAACCAAAATGCTCAAAATAATAGCAAGCCATTTAGGAAATCTTTTCTTTTGTAAATAATTGGAAACAGGGATGAGCATAAAACTCAGGAACATGGCAATGAAGAACGTCATGAGAATGTCGCTCCCAAAATCAAGTATAACATAGCCACCTATGATTGCAATGAAAATATGGCTAATTTTCATGTATATAGGTATCTTTAAGCCCTTATTTGGCAAAAGTTCAAGGGGTGTTGCTGGCATTGTTTTTTTAATCTGAGCTAAAAGATATGAACACTATAAAAAAATATGCCGTAGAATTCTGGCATCTTGTTGTGGGGGCGGGTAAAGAATTCAGTAATGATAATGCAATGAAACTTAGTGCCTCATTATCTTACTATACTATTTTTTCCCTCGCTCCGATGTTGTTGGTAATCATTGCAGTTTGCGGAATTTTCTTTGGAAGAGATGCAGTACAAGGAGAGATATATAGTAGGATTGACAATTGGGTAGGCGGGGATGCTGCGCTTCAGATTCAAAGCATGCTCAAAAGTGCCCAGCATTCCCAGCAAAGCTGGATAGCAGCTACTTTAGGTGTAATTACTTTAATAATAGGTGCAACAGGGGTTTTTATTGAAATTCAAGACTCTATAAATTATATCTGGTCTATTAAGGCAAAGCCCAAGAGAGGTTGGGTAAAATTTATAGTGAACAGGGCCATATCTTTTTCCCTGATTTTAAGTGTTGGTTTTTTAATGCTGGTCTCTCTAACAATCAATACGGTTTTAGACTTATTGTTTGATAAGGTGGCAAGCCAGTTTCCCGGATTTGCTGTTTATGCGATTTATGTCTTAAACCTTGTAATTGTGCTGGGAGTCATTACTTTGTTGTTTTCAATTATTTTTAAAATCCTTCCCGACGGAGAACCCAGGTGGAGGGACGCTATTGCAGGGGCTGGTTTTACAGCAGTCCTTTTCATGTTAGGAAAATTCTTGATCGGTTATTATTTGGCTAAAAGTAATATTGCTACAACATACGGTTCTTCCAGTGCCATCGTCATTATACTTTTATGGATTTATTACTCATCAGTAATCCTATATTTTGGTGCTGAGTTTACCAAGGTATATGCTTTGAGATATGGAAACCCAATTAAACCATACCGTTACGCTGTCACCATAGAAAAAAGGGAAATTATTATAGCTCCGGAAAAGGCTTACAAGAAAATAGAAACAGTTGTAACACCTATAAAAGAATCGCATACCGTTAATGGCGATAGTTAAAAAAATAGTAAGGATTTTATTAAAAGCACTTTTATGGATCTTGTGCTTTTTTGTCTTGCTTTTTGGTCTGGTTTGGATGATACTAAAGGTTCCAAGAGTCCAGAATTACCTGGTTTCAAAAGCCACCCATTTTGTAAGCAGCAAAACCCATACTAAGGTTTTACTTGAAAATATTGATATTGGTTTTCCCAAATCAATATTGCTGCAAGGACTTTATCTGGATGACTTAAACAAGGATACATTGCTTTATGTGAGGCAATTGGAAGTAGACATTGATATGCTCGCTTTGATCCAAAAAAAAGTAAATGTAAACTATATTGGACTTGAAGGGCTGAATGGAAATCTAATCAGAGATAAAAAATCCCTGAAATTCAATTTTCAATTCCTTCTCGATGCTTTTACAAAAAAGGAAAAAGCCAAGGTACAAGTAGAGGATACAACGTCATCTCCCTGGGGAATTGATGCCAGGAAATTTGAGATGAAAGACTGTCGCTTCACCATGAGTGATTCTGTAGGTGGCATTTATCTCCGGACTTCAGTACCCAATGTTTTAATTAAAATAAATACTATTGACCTAGAAAAAAAGGTGCTTGAAGTCACAGACCTTGTTGTTTCAGGTGTGAAAGTGAATTTTGCGAGAGGAGCCTCCCTTGTTCCTGATACTGGTATGCCTGGTAAAACACCATGGAATAAGCTTCTCATTGATAACCTGGAAGTAACTAACACTGGTTTTATATTTTCAGACGCTGTTCAGCACATTAATGTTTTGTCGAAAGTTGGACATATGAAGTTTGAAAAGATTGATCTCGATTTGTTCAATCAAATAATAAAAGCTGAAAATCTGGCAATGGCAAAATCTTCAGGTGAGATAACACTTACCAAAGATACGGACAGAGCAAAAATGGTAAGTGAATCGAGTACAGTGCTGAGGAGGAAGTCATGGATAATTGAAGTAGATGAATTAAAGCTTGACAGTAATAATTTCAAATTAGATTTTGCCAATATGCCCAAAGTCAATAAGGGGATGGATTACAATCATTTATTGCTAACAGGAATAAGCGCAAATATTAAAAAAATCTACCTCAATGGATCTTCAATGCGCTCACAGGTTAATAAACTTGAAGTGCAGGAACAAAGCGGATTCGGAATAAGGTCTATGAAGGCTTCGTTTGAGATGGATTCTGCCCATGCCAACCTGGATGGTTTTGAATTGCTGACAAACAAGTCCCGTATAGGCACTAAAGTAAAAGTTTCGTATTCATCTCTCAATAAGGTAGTGGAAGATGGGCAGGTAAATATATCCTTGGTTGACAATGTACTTTCAATAGAAGACTTGTTGGTATTTGCCCCTCAACTGGAGAAAAACAAATTTATTTCTAAAAATACCAGGCAGCATATAAACCTGACTCTTGAAGCTAATGGGACTTTAAAGAATTTATTGCTAAATAAATTCTATCTCACCACCGGAAATGCGACTATTGTTGATGTTACAGGCAGGTTGAATAACCTAAGAGACCCGAAAAGTCTTGGAATGGATTTGAAAATCAACAGGATACAGTCAGGCAGTGCAGATTTAAAACTATTACTTCCGGATAGCCTTATCCCCAAATCCATATCTATTCCACCGGTTTTTATTGTGAAAGGAAGGCATAAGGGAGGCATTTCGAGTTTTCTTTCAAACTTGTCCTTACAAACGTCTTATGGAAATGCATTGATTGTCTCTGACATTAAAAACGTTCAGGCCGATTCACCTCTTTATGATATAAAATTATATACCCAGCAACTTAATCTTGGCAAAGTACTTAAACAGCCTATGCTTGGCCCATTGACTGGAGATTTTAAACTAAAAGGGAAAGGATTTAAAAAGGAAGATGCAACAGCTCATCTGGAAATGGCTGTGAAATCTGTAACACTGCAAAATTATGCCTATAAAAACATCAATTCAAAAGTAGATTATTCAAAAGGCCTTGCTGATATTCTAACTGAAATAAATGACAGTAATCTGGCCTTAACCTTATCAGCAAAAGCAAATATAATTGAGGGAAAGGAAGCATATCAGGTGGCCTTTAAACTCAAAGGAATTGATCTTTATGGACTTCACCTCACGAAAGAGCACATACAAGTGAGTGCCAATGTAGATGCAGATTTTACAGGGGATGCCAGAGATAATTTCCATGGCGATATGGCTGTGAGAAATATTAAGGTGATTAAGAAAAACAAAGAATACCGACTAGATTCCCTGATAGTAGCATCTGTTAATAAGCCTGGTTCCAGTTCTTTGAATATGTCAAGTACGTTACTTTCGGCAAAGTTCAATGGAAATATAGACTTGCTTGTGGTGGCTCCGGCCATAGAAAACCATTTTAACAAGTATTTCAATTCCGGTCTTAAGACATCACCTAAACCTACCCAATCTCAAAACTTTGATTTTGAGGTTAAAGTAAATGAAGATCCATTTGTACGCGAAGTTCTGTTTCCTTCTTTAAATAATTACAATGCTGTAACTATTAAAGGTGCGTTTGACAGTGATCAGGACATTCTGAATTTAGCTTTAACAGCTCCATTGATAGAGTATGGTAAGTATCAGATCAAAGATTTCAAGGCCAATATCTTATCTGATAAGCAAAAACTAAACTACGATTTTGGCCTTTCAAATTTCACTAGTGGATCTTTTCAATTATCTCCAACATCATTCAACGGTGCTGTTGCTGATAATAAAATATTGATGAATTTATTAGTTGCAGATATGAAGAATGGGAGCAAGTTGGCTTTGAAATCACTTTTAGCTAAAAATGGGTCATATTATCGATATTCTTTGCTGCCTGATGGGTTTAAAATTATGGATCATTCCTGGGTTGTGGATGCCGATAATTATATTGAGTTTGGAAAGAAATATTTGTACGTCCATGAATTTAATTTAAGTAATGGAACTGAGTCAATTAATGCTAACTCAACTAAAAATTCCAGAAATGCCGATTTGCTTTTAAACATCAAAGATTTTCAACTGAAAACCTTGTCTCAAATATTTGAACAAAAAGACTCATTATTCAAAGGTACAGTCAATGGAACTATCACTTTGAAGGATTACCAGGAAAAACCTGCTTTTACCTCCAACCTGACTTTAACCGACCTTCAATATAAATCATCAAAAGTCGGGAACCTTGCTATTAAGGCCGGTAATATAAATTCAGCCAAATACAATGTTGACGCTGTTTTAAGTGGAATGGGAAATAATGTTGTAATTCATGGTTATTACAATCCTTTAGATACTGGCAAAGCACTCGATTTTACTGCTGATATTAAAGCATTGCAGCTTGCGTCATTAGAGTCTTTTACTGAAGGACAATTAAGAAAGAGTTCGGGATTTTTAACAGGTAATTTTTCTATTGAAGGAAGTACAGCAGATCCTAAAGTGGAAGGTAAATTGAATTTTTTAGAGGCAAGGACCAATGTTAAATATCTAAACCAGACCTTGTATATGCAAAATGAGTCCATTAGTTTTTCTCAAACCGGCTTGCATTTTAATTCTTTCCATATCCGGGATACTTTAAATAATATGGCATCTGTGGAAGGTGATGTGAGAATGCGCCAGTTCAAAGATATCCATTTTGACATACGGGTTAGTTCCGAAAAATTCATGGTACTGAATACAACAGCTATTGACAATAAACTGTTCTATGGTAAAGTAATTTTAGATAGTGACATTAAAATAAAAGGTACACCTGAGCTTCCTAAAATTACTGCTTATATAAATGTATCTGATGGGAGCAAGTTTACTTTTGCAGTTCCGGAATCAAAGCTTTCGGTGGATAGGGGCGAAGGCGTTGTGGTATTTCTTTATGATCCCGAAAACGTACATCCCATTATGTTGAGAAGAGAAAAGCGGGCCCCAAATTCTAAAATTTTAAAAGGAATGGATTTGACAGCACATGTTAAAGTCCATTCAGGTTCAACCTTAAAAATTTTAGTTGACCCTGCCTCAGGCGATTCACTTGTTGTAAAGGGTGATGCTGACCTCAACTTGGGTATTGATCCTAGCGGAAAAACCAGTTTGTCAGGAATTTATACTATTTCGAGCGGTAAGTATAAAGCATTTATTGAAGGCATTACTACCAAAGAATTTTTCCTTGTAAAAGGAAGTAAAATTGTTTGGAGCGGTGATCCATTAGATGCTCAAATAGATATTCAGGCCCAATACAATGTTAAAACCTCGGCCAGGGAACTTATGAGTATTGGAGGGAGCGGTACGGCAATCATAGGTGATTCTTCAGCATCTTCAGATTTGGCCAGACCATTGCCTTTTGAAGTAATATTGCTAATGGAAGGAGAATTGTTAAAACCAACATTAAGCTTCAGGCTTGATATGGCAGATAACCAAAAATCTGCTGCCGGAGGTGCTATTTATGCCAAACTTAATGAAGTGAATGAAATTGAAGCTGAAAGGAACAAGCAGGTATTTTCACTTTTGGTTTTAAGCAAATTTATCGCTTCAAATGCTCCTGGTGGGGGTACCACAACTTCTGGTTTGGCCAGGAGCAGCGTAAGCAGAATGATGTCGGATCAACTTAACCAATTATCATCTCAATATCTGAAAGGGGTTGAGGTAAATGTAGACCTCCAATCTTACGATTATAACCAGGGAGGGAGTACAAAAAGCAATACCCAGGCCAATGTCAGTGTCAAGAAAAGTTTTGATCGATTATCTGTTCAGGTAGGGAGCAATGTAAAACTGGAAGGAGCAGATGCGCAACAGAGCAATTCAAAAAGCTTCACTGGCGATGTTGAAGTTGGTTATAAACTAACAAAGGACGGAAGGTATCAAGCCAAGGCCTTCCGGCAAAACGAAGTTGATGCCATAGCAAACGGGATAATCACAGAAACAGGTGCCGGTATTGTATACACTCGAAATTATAATAAAACGCGGGATCTTTTAAAACCACCTGTTCGCAAAAGAAAGGGAAGAAAAGAGAACCAGCTGACTAAGTGATAGGGCAACTAAAAGCTTAAACCTTAAAAAAATTTTCAACCCAAAAATGGGCGTTAAGAAACAAAATCTAATACTTTTTATTATTCTGATCATTTTTCAGGGCTGCAATACAACTAGATTTGTACCACCTGGAGATTCATTGTATACTGGTTCCAGAATTGAACTGCAGTCAGATGTTAAAAAGAAACAACGTAAAAAACTGGTTTCTGACATCAATAAAAAGCTAAAACCAAAGCCTAATAAAACCATTTTTGGTTTCCGGTACAAACTGGCAATTTACACGGCCATGGGTACACCAAAAAAAGAAAAAGGGCTCAGGGCGAAAATTAAGAAAAAGCTCGGTGAACCTCCTGTGCTCTTTTCTACAGTAAACCCTCCGTTTTCAAAGGAAGTAATCAATGCACACTTGTTCAACAATGGTTTTTTCAGGGGGATATCAAGTTTTAAAATTGAAACTGACACCATTACTACCAAAGTAATCTACGAAATAAGAACGGGGCCAGCCTATAAAATCACAAAGTACAAATTTTCAACACCAGATACCTTGATCAACTATCTTGTAAACACAGGTAAAGCAAGTCCCGAAATAAAATTGAACCGAAGATATAAGCTTGAAAAATTAAAAGATGAAAGAGAACGAGCCGATAAAATTCTCAAAGACCAGGGTTATTATTATTTTAATGCGGACGACCTTGAATTTGAAGCAGACAGTAACGACGCCACACAGGATGTTTATCTAAAACTCACCTTAAAGGATGAAATTCCTGAGAAAGCGATCAGGAGGTACACGATGCGAAAAGTCACTGTGCTTATGGATTCATCCTATTTGGTGGATGATACTACGGAAATTATTCGGGATACTTTGTTTATTGACAGTGTTCATATAAATGTTTCTAAAAGTTTCAATCCCAAGGCCATTGCTAAATATGTTTTTTTGAAAGAGGGGCATGTTTATGCCCGATCCGACCATCAGCTTACCTTAAACAGGTTGATGGGAATGGGTTTGTTTAAGTTTGTCAACCTCCAGATAAAGGAAGCTGATTCTTTGGGGCTTAATGCTATTATTACACTTTCGCCACTACCCAAGAAAACAATTACGGGAGAAATAGAAGCTGTAACTAAGTCAAACAATTTTGTTGGCCCACGGGCAAGTGTGAGCCAGTCAAACAGGAATCTGCTTAAGGGAGGTGAAAAATTATCTGTAAACTTTCATGGTAGTTTTGAAACCCAAATAACGGGCCAGTTTAAAGGATTATATACTTATGAATTGGGTCCTCAAATACAGCTAAAAATACCAAGGTTTATATCTCCGTTTAAAATCAAGGCTTCCACACTTTATACTCCCAGTACAACATTTAGTGCCAGTTATAATTTTACAAGGAGGATTAATTATTTCGATATGAATTCTCTTAAACTCAGTTATACCTATAATTTCAGGGAGAGTAATTTAATTGAGCATGCGTTTACTCCCGCAAGCCTTACATTTTTTACCATTAGAAACATCAGTTCTTCTTTTACCGATCTGATTAAAAATAATCAAAGATTACAAAGAAGGTATGAAGACCAGTTTATTTCCAGTTTGTTATATTCTTATACCTACAATGAGCAAACACTTCAAAATAAGAGCAACCAGATTTATTTCAATGGCAATTTTGATATAGCCGGCAATCTGGCTTCGCTTGTAAGTAACTTTGCGGGAGGGAGAAATGAAAACGGAAGTAAAACTCTTGGAGGGATTGTGTATGCCCAATATGCGAAAATAGATGGTGATGTAAGGAACTACCACCAGATAAATAAAAAGTCACAGTTTGTGACACGTTTATTTGCCGGATGGGGAATTCCCTACGGCAACTCGGAAGCACTTCCGTATATAAGAAGTTATTTTGCAGGAGGAGCAAATAGTGTCCGGGCATTTACCGTAAACTCTTTAGGACCTGGAACATACAGGGCGCCGGACTCTCTTCAAGGTGCTTATTTTATACAGCAGGGTGGAGATATTAAACTTGAAGCCAATGCAGAGTACAGGTTTACGATAGTGAAAGTGGTAAAAGGGGCCTTGTTTACAGATGCTGGCAATACGTGGCTTTCGCGTTCCAATTCTCAACTGCAAGGCGGAGACTTTTTAGCTAGAAGTGTCATAAAAGAACTTGGTGTAGGAGGAGGTGTTGGGATCCGCGTGGATCTAGGTTTCTTCATCATTAGGCTTGACGTGGCAACGCCTTTCAGGAAACCCTGGTTACCAGAAAATCAGAGATGGGTTTTAAATCAGTTTGACCTGTCAAATAAAAAATGGCGGAACGAAAACATCGTCTTCAATATCGCCATAGGATACCCGTTCTAACTGCTGCTTGGCATGCCTTTTTATAAATCAAACTCAAACAATGTGATTTTGATTTATGGCAATTGATAACTCTTTCGAAAAATTTGCTGCAAATGCTACCAAGGTTACCGGAAGTTCAGGTGCGTTTATTGCAGCTTTGGCCCTGGTGTTTATGTGGATCGCAACAGGACCTTTCTTTCAATATTCCGCAAACTGGCAGTTGTTTATAAATACTGGTACTACAATTATCACTTTTCTAATGGTATTTATTATTCAAAAATCACAGAATAAGGAATCCCTTGCCATGCAACTTAAATTAAATGAATTAGTTGCAGCCCACGAACATGCCAGTAATAGGGTGATGAGTGTAGAAGACCTTGGAGAAAAAGAAATGAAAGTATTAAGGGACTTTTGTACCAAACTCTCCGAATTATCTAAAAATGATGATGAACTGCGGCAATCTCACTCAATTGAAGAAGCCATGGAAAATCATGAAGAAAAGCTGGAAAACCTGAAAGGCTAAGTTTAAACTTGAAATTTATCTTTGTCAAAGTTACAAACTTTGACAAAGTTAGGTGTTAATTTATTTGACTTCCTTCTTAACCAATTCCATTCCACATTTAGAACATGTTCCAGGCTTGTCTGAAGTAACATCAGCATGCATTGGGCAGACATAGTCTCCAGAAGTGATAACCATGTCATTTTTATCACCTTCTAACGCTTTTTTTTCGCAGGATGCAAAGATTAAACTTACTGCAATAATGACAAAGACAATTTTTTTCATAGCATTGAATTTATTGTAATCGCAGTTTAAGAATTTACTTAATTCAAAGTATGGATATTGAACAAATTTATTTTGAATGCCGTTTACTTATAAATCTATTCCAGAATTCTGTAATTGTTTCTTAAACTGGAATTTGTTATTTTGCATCAGTGAAAAGAATAATATCCATATCGCTTTTAACCCTCATTTTGCTGGCAGGTAGTCGCATTGCGATCAATCTGCATTATTGTGGAGGCGAACTGGCTTCAGTCGAATTCTTTGCCAAGAAAAAAGATAATTGCAACAAATGCGGAATGAAGAAAAGTAAATCCTGTTGCCAGGATGTTACAAAAGTATTCAGCTCGCAAGATTTTAACTCCACTAATTTAAATTTTGATTTTGAGCAAAAACTGGTTGCCTTACCGGCAATCAGTTTTGTTTATTTTCAGGAAAAACCAGTGTTAAGCCTTATTTGTGAAACTTCATTTTGGGCCAATGCCCCGCCTGGTGGTCTGAAGGAATCACTTTTTATTACCAATAGAAGTTTACTGCTATAATTTTTTAATCTTCCGGATCAATTCAGGTCCGCCTAAATTCCATTCTGATTATTTGGCTTTAGGGCAAAATCAATCATCCCTATTCAATACTTAAACTAATTTTAAGTCTTTCAAGATATGGCGACTTAATATTGTGTTGTTTTTATTCACATTTTAAAAATATCCTTATGAAAATCCTAAACATATTCTTCATCATTCTATCCTTTGCTTTTGCTCATTTTGTTCAGGCATCTTCTATGATCAAAACTGAAACCGCCACTTTTAAGGTTTATGGTAATTGCGGTATGTGCAAGGAGCGCATTGAAGGAGCCTTGAAAAAGAATTCTCATATTAAAAAGGCCGACTGGAATGAAGATACCAAAATGATCACAGTTTCTTATGATCCACAAATGATCTCACTTACAGAGATACACAACATCGTTGCCAGTGTTGGGTATGATACCGAAAAAGTAAAGGGAAACGATGCTGCATACAAAAAACTACATACTTGTTGCCAGTATGAGAGGAAGAAAGGGTAATTGCCGAAGGGTGGAAGCTTTTAGTCTTTATACGGCATGGTATTTGAACCTATTGATTATCAATTAATTATTATTTAAAATTTTCACATTTTATTATAAAACACAATATTATGAAAACGGTCAACACAATTATTACCACATTGATGGTATCTGCTTTCACCTTGACTGGTGTAAATGCGCAAAACTATAAAGCACCTACTATTGATGCTACAGGAAAAGTGATGGATGAGAAGGGCAATCACATAGGCTGGGTTACTAAGGATGGCATGATTAAAGATGCTGCGGGAATAAAAATGGGGGAAGTAGATTCAGAAGGAACATTGGTAGATGGAAAGGGTAAAAAGCTTGGCAAAGCTGAGAAAAACGGAAATTTTACTTCTCATTATGCTAAAACAAAAGATGACCAATGGACAGCATCTGAGCCTATGAACGGAATGTGTGAAGTGAAGGACAAGGATGGCAAAACAATGGTTGTTGTTCATGAAAACTACAAACAATACGGAGCTTGTGCATATCATTGTCTATCAATGAAAAAGGATCATAAGGACATGAAAATGAAATAGTTGTTCAAGCCTCAATAGAACCTCTCCCAAACTGGGGGAGGTTTGAAGAGGTTTTTACCATAATATTCCACTTATCAATGGTTGAAAAATTAATTGATCTGGCACTTAAAAACCGCCTGATCGTACTTTTATTGGCAGCTGGTCTTTTTGCCTGGGGTATTTATTCTCTCCGAAAAAATCCCATTGATGCTATACCTGACCTTTCAGAAAACCAGGTTATAGTGTTTACTGAATGGATGGGCAGAAGTCCTCAGGTTATTGAAGACCAGGTTACTTATCCTTTGGTTTCGAATCTGCAGGGTATTCCTAAGGTAAAAAACATCAGGGGTACCTCCATGTTTGGGATGAGCTTTGTGTACATCATATTTGAAGATAATGCAGATGTTTACTGGGCAAGGACGAGGGTATTAGAAAGATTAAATTATGCACAAAGATTACTCCCTCAAGGTATTACACCTACTTTAGGCCCAGACGGAACCGGAGTGGGTCATATATTCTGGTACCATCTTGATGCACCCAATATGGACCTTGGAGAGCAAAGGTCATTACAAGACTGGTATATAAAATTCGCCTTTCAAAATGTTCCCGGCGTGGCGGAAGTGGCTTCTTTTGGTGGGTTTCAAAAGCAATATCAAATTGTGATTGAGCCCCATAAACTCACATACTATGGGCTTACACTCATGGATGTTTTAAAAGCAGTCAAGGCAAATAATAATGATGTTGGCGGACGGAAATTTGAAATGACGGACATGGCTTATATCATCCGGGGGCTGGGGTATATCAAAAATATAGAAGACATTGAAAATATGCCTGTTGGTACGAAAAATTCCATCTCCATAAAAATAAAGGACATTGGGAGGGTACAAATGGGTGGCGATTTACGACTTGGTATTTTTGACATGAATGGTACAGGAGAAGTGGTAGGTGGCATTGTCGTGATGAGGTATGGGGAAAATGCTGACAAAGTAATCAAAGCAATTAAAGCCAAAATAAAGGAGGTAGAGAAAGGCTTGCCGGAAGGGGTGAAATTTAAAATTTCTTATGACCGGAGTACTTTGATGGAAGAAGCAGTAGAATCTGTAAAAGGAACTTTAATTGAAGAGATAGTCGCAGTTTCCATTGTTATTCTTTTGTTTTTGTTTCATTGGCGAAGTGCCTTGATCATTATAATACAATTGCCAGTTTCTGTTGCAATTGGCTTTATTCTTCTGGAGGCATGTGGGATTTCTTCCAACATTATGTCGCTGACAGGTATTGCGTTGGCAATTGGGGTGGTGGTAGACGATGGGATAGTGATGGTTGAAAATGCTTATCGCCACATTGCTGAAGAGCAGGAAAGAAAAGAACCTGTTTAATTTAGTATGAACATATTTAAAAACATATTCAAAAAAGCAAAAGATCCTCTTAGCGATGAGGATAAGCTTTTATTGATCAGCCGCTCTTCGAAACAGGTTGGGCCAGGTGTTTTCTATTCAACCATTGTGGTCATTGCTTCATTTTTGCCTGTTTTGCTTTTAACAGGAATGGAAGGAAAGCTATTTCATCCTTTGGCCTGGACAAAATCCTTTATCCTGATAGTAGATGCATTTCTGGCCATCACATTGACACCCGTTTTAATTTCCTTTTTAATGAAGGGAAGATTAAAGCCTGAGAGGCTTAATCCCATAACCAGAGGACTAGAAAAAATTTACACTCCCATCTTGGTTTTTTGTCTTAACTGGAGAAAAACAGTCATTGGCATAAACATTGTTTTGCTGGCACTTGGTATTTTCCTTTTAACAAGGCTGGGATCAGAATTTATGCCGCCGCTGGACGAAGGTTCAATACTTTTTATGCCTGTTACTTTGCCTGATGTATCTAATTCGGAAGCAAAAAGAATTCTACAAATTCAGGATAAACTGATCAAATCTGTACCTGAAGTAGAACATGTTTTGGGGAAAGCTGGCCGTGCGTCAACCGCCACAGACAATTCTCCAATCAGTATGATCGAAACAATTATTTTATTGAAACCAAAATCTCAGTGGAGGGAAGGTTTGAATAAAGATGCCATAATTGCAGAATTGAATGCCAAACTTCAGATCCCCGGAGTTACAAATGGCTGGACTCAGCCTATTATCAACAGGATCAACATGCTTTCTACCGGTGTAAGAACGGACGTTGGGATAAAAGTATACGGACAGCAACTGGACTCTATTTACGGATTGGCACAAAAAATAAAAGTAGCCCTTAAAGATGTGGATGGAATTAAAGACTTATACGTTGAGCCAATTGTAGGAGGAAAATACATTGACATAACAGTAAACAAAGATGCAATAGGAAGGTATGGATTGACAACCGACGATGTGAACATGATCGTAGAAAGTGCAATAGGCGGTATGAACCTGACAACCACCGTAGAAGGCCGTCAGCGTTTTGCCGTAAATGCCCGTTATGCCCAGGCCTATCGGGAAAACATTGAAGAAATGAGACGCTTACCTGTTCAAACCATGCAGTTCGGTACTATCCTGCTTTCTGATGTGGCAGATATTTCTATTTCTGAAGGCCCTCCGATGATTAATTCAGAAAATGCTATGCTGCG
>JANYCH010000365.1 GCA_025360395.1 Cytophagales bacterium
ATGGGTTTGGTAATTGGCTTGTGCCTGTCAGCTCTGCTGCTGGCCGTTCGTTTTTATTATTATACACGAAAAATTGATTTTCAAGCTTTGACTAAGGACAATGTTGTTGGTTGATCTTCAATCTTCAGAAATCTAAAACCAGATGTGAGTAAACACACAAACATTTTACAATAATCTAATTACTCAATACTAAATACCAGGTACTAACCTAAAAGTCAAAGTAAAGACAGTTCCATCAGGGCCGGAAGCACAATCTATAGTTCCCCCCATCTGTTCAATACCCTTTTTTACAATAAAAAGCCCAATTCCTGATCCTGAAAATTTGGTGCTGAAATGAGGCTCAAATATCTTTTCTAAAACATCAGCAGGTATACCTGAGCCGTTATCCACAATTTTTAAAACCACATTTTCAAGGCGGCTTTCAGATTGGATACTAATGTTTCCTATCCTGTCTGCCGGAATGGCTTGGTGGGCATTTAAAACAAGGTTTGCCAGCACCCTTCCTAACATGCGCTCGTCTGCCATGATGAAGGTTTCCGGATCAGAAAAAGTACATTCCACTTTTACCTTTTGTTCGAAAATATAGACATCCACAACCTGGTCTATGATTTTTTTCAAATTAACCGGCCCAAGAACAAGCGAAGGCATTTTAGCATAAATGGAGAAGGAAGACGCTATTCCATCAAGTGTTTCAACCTGTGTTATCAAATTTGAAATAGTTTTATCAAGCTTTTCCGGATCAGCTTTTTTGCCATCAAATATTACTCTTCTCAAATGTTGTAAAGATAATTTTATGGGTGTTAAAGGGTTTTTTATTTCATGGGCAACCTGCTGGGCAACCTCCCGCCAGGCAATCTCCTTTTGGCTGATGGCCATCGTTTTTTTATTTTGCTCCAGTTTTTGAAGCATCAGATTATATTCCCTGATCAGTAGCCCTAATTCATCTTTTGATTTCCATTCAAGCGGCCTGTTGTCTCCTTCCAGCGTTGTCTTTCTGATCCTTAAGGTGATTAGCTTTAAAGGGTAAGTGATAAAATTACTCGCTGCATATGAGAAAAATATAAACACCATAAAAGTAAAAGTGGCAATGTTGATAATGATTTTGAGTGCATTGGTAATCCTGGTTGAAAGTTCCTTACCAGATGCAAAAAAAGGAATGCTGATTATGCCTAGTTCCTCGCCGGTTTCGCTGCTCCTGATTTGCACATATACATGATTGTATTTCAAAGAACCTATCTTCTCTTCCTGTAAAAGAAGTTTGTCTTTTTCCTGTCTGATAGCATAGTAAGCAAGCGGGTTTACATAAGTCGAAATTAATCCTGATTCATATAAAACGGGACTGCTGCTTATCAAAAGCTGGCCGGATTTTCTGTAAATATTCACATCTGTATTATGCAACCGAGCATATCTAAGTACATATTCATTTAGCTTGTCAAGGTTCCCTGTATGGTAATAATAATTTTCAAGTTCTTCACTCAACGCATAGGCAATGTTGGTTGCATTGTCTTTAAAATGAGTCTGTAATTCCTGATTGTAAGAGGTAATAACAGCAGTGAGGACACCCACACTTACAAGGCTTACTGGAATAAAAAAGGCAGTTATAGTATAGAATTGTATTTTGAAGGTCAGGCTATTATAAAATTGGTTGAAGTCAAAAAGCAAAAGGTTGCCTATGAAAAATATCAAAATTGCCAGTTCGGTCAGAATAAACAGAAAAGACATATTAGAAATAAGCACCCATTTAGGCATCACTTCCGACTGGACTACAATTTTCCTTCCTTTACCCAAGTTGGAAACCAGGTAATTGGAATTTGAAATTTCAACGTTGGTATTGAATTTTGCGCTGTCCTGGAGAATTTTATTAATAATGTCCCTTTTGAAATTATAATTTCCAAAGCTGTTTGTCAGTTCACCGTTGTTGTACACTGCATAACTGTAACCTGTAGTATTCTGGAAACCTTCTGATTTTCTGTCAACAAGTAAGATAGGAAGTATACTATTTGGGATAAACCTCTTTGTTTGAAGCTCTATCAGGATAGAACCTGCTTTTAAGCCTTTGTCTGTGATGATAACGTTGCTTAAATAGTTTTTCAAGATTTGATTTTGCTGTGTGATATAAAAATAGATTTCTGGGTAATTAGTTCTGTAAAGCTTAAAGGGGAATTTACTTCTTACTTGTTGTAAAGTTCTTTTATCATCTGTATTGAGAGAGTTTCCCTTATTATCAAAAACCTTGATCTGGATATCGTACCTGTTCAGATAATTGCCAAGGTAAAACCTTCTCACCTTTTCCTCCATGTCTTTTACAGAGAAAAGGGGATTGGAAAAGCCATTGGCCACATATTGGTCTGTTGCCACTTGTCTGGAAATATCATTTAGGATGCTTTCTCCCAATAGATTATTTTCCTGTAGCTGTTGGGTTATAAAATTGGTTTTAAGTTCTAAATCACGTTTGGGATAAAGTTGTGAGAGAGAATAAGTCCCGATAAAGGCACAGCTCAAACCTCCCAAAGTATAATAAACCAGGGCAGAGTAGTCGAAAGAATGTTTGTTTGAAGGAAGCCTTAAAACAGTGATCAATAAAAAAAACAGGAAATGAATAATTCCAACCGCAATGCTGATTTTTGGACTGTAATAAATCGTAAACAATAGGAAGATCAGCAGTCCTGGGAAGTAGTTTTTTATAATTCCTTTTGAAAAGGTTTTGTCTGTCAATTCAAATGCAATCCTGGACAAACCAATAAAAAGCCCGGCAGCTAAAACGAAATAAAAAAGTAAAAAATAAAATGAAGTGTCAGTAGAGATGATTTCAGATATGTCAAGTGTATATTTTAAGGCATCAAACAGCGAATATAAGCCGGTACCTAGCAAAAATAAGCTTAAATGGCTCATGGCGATAATGAAAGAATTGCCAATTGTGGAAAATATTTTATGCTTTACAGAACCATTATTAAGCTTTGAATAGAGGTTTGTCTTCCTCATGAGATTTTTGAATGCCAGTAGTATACAAACAAAGAATAGCATGTGTAGCATCAAATCTCCTGGAGTTGGAGTAAACCTGTTCCAGTTATAATGTTGAGGGTTAAAGAACTTTATAAAAATGATGGAATTCGGAACTTTGAAAATTAGCAGTATGGCCCTGATAACCAAAGCGTAAGCCAGAGTAGAAATTAAAATAAAATCCGACTCATATTTTCGCCAGTATACCTGCCAGCTGGTGTTCGAAAACCTTTTGTAAAGGAAATTATGAAAAACAAAAAGTGCTTGCCAGGTATAAATGGAAAGCAAAAACAAGAATACTACTAACGCAATTAAAGTAGAGATATCAAGCCAACCTGTTTCGTGGATTAAGTTATCTGAAAATTGAATAGAAAAGAGATATTGACCTTTTGTGTCCGTTACAGATATATCCCTGGGGATTTCATAATTATTTATATCCGTGACATTGCTCCCGAACAATTGACTATTTGGCCCCGACCGAATATATTGATTTGTAATATTATATGAGAAAAATAATGGAATAAGGTTTACAATTTCAAAAGATTCATTTTTGTAAATGAGGGTATCCTTTATAACTAAAAATTTACCAGATTTTAGTTCTATGAACTTCTCTATAAAATCTCCTTTCACCCTTTGGTATTCGGGTAAAAAAATATTGTTGCCCCAAAATATAAGGTTACCGTTTTTGAAAACAGATTGATATTCTCCCTTTTTAATAAGTGTTTCAAAATTAAAAAAGCCAGACTCCCGTATCAACTCTTTCAATTCGCCATTAGCCTTGTGCTTTCTTGTGATTAATTTCTGGATTTTATCTTGCGAATTCTTTTCAAAATAAGATTTTGCTATTTCCTTGGTTTGAATGATCCTGGAACTGATAAGAAAAATGACAAGAAATAAAAAAGAGACAAATACCCATGGCAATAAGTATTTCCCTGTAAGTTGCTTCAATAAGGTATTTAAATTTTTTGCGACCAATTATCAAACATGAACAATCATTGCCAAATTACAATTAAAAATATAAAAAAAGCCTCCGTTTTGTCGGAGGCTTTTTTTATGAAATACGGAAAATGTTAATTATTTGCCAGAGCTTCTGCTCCACCTACAATTTCCAAGATTTCTTTGGTAATTGCTGCCTGGCGGGTGCGGTTGTAGCTTAACCTAAGGTCCTTAAGCAGCTCTCCGGCATTTTCTGTTGCTTTGTCCATTGCTGTCATACGTGCTCCATTTTCAGCAGCAGCAGATTCTAATAATGCACCATAAAGCGTTATTTTCAAGGACTTAGGAATCAAGTCTTTTATAATATCAATTTTGTTAGGTTCAAAAATGTAGTCTACAATTTTAGATCCTGTCTCTACTGTTTTGTCTTCAGGTTGAACAATGGGCAATAATTGTTTTACTCTTACTACCTGAGTTGCTACATTTTTAAACTCATTGTAAACAACTTCAACCTTATCATATTCTTTGGCAACGAAACAATTCATGACTTTTTCAGCAACTTTTCTGGCTTCTTCAAAATTTAGAGAAGTGAATATAGTTGCAAAAGAAGGAATTACACTGATTTTACGTTTTGCATAGAAATCATTGCCTTTTTTTCCAAGAGGCAATAAAGTAACATTTCCTTTATCAGCCTGAGATTTGTACTTGTCAGCTAAAAGAACATTAACGGCTTTAAGAATATTACTGTTAAACCCGCCACAAAGTCCACGGTCAGAAGTAACAACGATAAGCAATATTTTTTCTTCTGTCCTTACTTCGGAATAAGGATTTTCAGATAAGTCAACGTTTGTATCGCTTGAAACATTGGCCATAATGGAGTTTAGTTTCTGAGCATACGGGCGAAGTTGCATTACAGCCTCCTGAGATCTACGCAATTTAGCAGCCGCAACCATTTTCATGGCTTTTGTTATCTGCTGAGTAGACATAACCGATTTTATCCTGACCCTGACTTCCTTTAAACTTGCCACTTTTAATTAGTTATAAAATAAATGCCTTCCTGTGAGGGAAGGCATTGGATTATTTATTTGCGTATCTGCTTGAAAGTTCGTTCGATACTTTTTTAAGTACTGAAGTAATGCTTTCGTCTATTTTACCTTTTTTAATTTCAGCCAGTGTTGTAGCATGCTGAAGTGTCAAAAGATTTAAAAACTCTTTCTCAAAGCTTTTAACCTGATTTACAGGAACTGAATCCAGCAAACCACTAGTTGAAAGGTAGATCAAAGCAACCTGATGCTCCACTGATACAGGTGAGAATGCCGGTTGTTTTAATATTTCAAGATTTCTCTTTCCACGTTCAATTGTAAGTTTTGTAGCTGCATCAAGGTCAGAACCGAATTTTGCAAAAGCTTCTAATTCCCTGAATTGTGCCTGGTCAAGTTTCAATGTACCAGATACTTTCTTCATTGATTTTATCTGGGCATTACCTCCTACACGTGATACAGAAATACCAACGTTGATCGCAGGACGGATACCAGAGTTAAATAAGGTCGTTTCAAGGAATATTTGCCCGTCAGTAATAGAAATTACGTTCGTTGGAATATAAGCTGAAACATCACCTGCCTGAGTTTCAATGATTGGAAGTGCTGTTAAAGATCCACCACCTTTCACTTTTCCTGCCAATGAAGGAGGAAGGTCATTCATGCTTTGGGCTATTGAATCTGAAGCGTTTATTTTGGCAGCTCTTTCTAAAAGACGACTATGTAAGTAAAACACGTCACCTGGATATGCTTCACGTCCAGGTGGACGACGAAGTAAAAGCGAAACTTCACGGTATGCTACAGCTTGTTTTGAAAGGTCATCATAAATTACAAGGGCGGGGAAACCGGTATCCCTGAAAAATTCACCTATTGCTGCACCAGTAAAAGGAGCAAAGAACTGCATAGGAGCGGAATCTGAGGCAGATGCAGCAACAACAACAGTGTATTTCATGGCACCGGCTTTTTCTAAAGTAGCCACAATCTGTGCAATTGTACTTGCTTTCTGTCCACAGGCAACATAGATACAAAATACAGGCTCACCTTTTTCAAAATATTCTTTCTGGTTGATGATAGCATCCAGAACAACAGTTGTTTTGCCCGTCTGGCGGTCACCAATAATTAATTCCCTTTGTCCACGCCCGATCGGGATCATGGCGTCAATTGCCTTAATGCCTGTTTGGAGAGGCTCATTTACAGGTTGTCTGTAAATAACCCCTGGAGCTTTACGCTCAAGTGGCATTTCATACAAATCGCCTGCAATAGGTCCTTTTCCATCGATTGGGTTTCCCAAGGTATCAACTACACGGCCTAATAAACCATGACCTGCTTTTACGAAGGCAATTTCACCTGTTCTCTTCACGATATCACCTTCTTTCAGCAATGCTGAATCTCCGAAAATTACCGCTCCTACGTTGTCTTCTTCAAGATTTAGTACAAGTGCTTTTAATCCATTCTGAAACTGGATTAGTTCTCC
>JANYCH010000408.1 GCA_025360395.1 Cytophagales bacterium
TCCGCCATTAATTACTCCGCCATTAAATGTTGTTGTAGAATTTGCCGGATTGTAGGTACCACCACCGTTTATAGTTAAGGTTCCAGTAAAGTTGTTTGCCCCTGCACTATTGCCATCACTTAAAATTCCGAAAATAGAAGAAGTACCAGTATTTGTAAAATTGTTGCTTCCTAGATCAAATGTAAAACCGCTATTTACTACTAGGGATGTAACTGATAAGGTAGCGCTTAAAGTAATGTTATTGATCACAATATCATCTCCTCCCGGTCCAACAACCCCTAAATCAGAGCCTGTTACGTTCCACCCAGTGGCAGTTGACCAGCTTGGAGCTGTGGTATTAGATGTAAAGGTCCCTGCCTTACTGGTTAACCCTATGAACAATAAGGATAAAACCAGAACAAATAAGTATGGGTATTGGATAGATTTCATGTTTGTCATTTGAGTTTTTATGCCCGTATAAAAAGATAAGGCTTTTAGTCTGTTTAAGTTTATATTATTTTAGCTGAAATTTTTTTAATGTATAAAAGTTATTAAGCAACAAGAGGTTAAGAATTTACATATACTATTGTAATATATAGCACTTGCTTAACACTATGAATTGGTGGTGAACTTAAGTTTTGAAGCAATCTTATTTTTGAAAATGACAATTCCAATACCGGCTACAAACAGCAACCAAAGATTGCCATCTACAGGAATATCCGCATCGTCACAGTTCATCAAACATAGAGTTAACTCATTGGGTTGTGTTTGTGGGTCATACATATCATCACAACCACAGTTGGTTGGTATCTGGGACATGCCTGTTCCAGAACTTAGTACAATGAAACAGGCTGACAATAGTATTATTTTTTTTAGTGGAGTAAACAAAGACATTATTTTCTTATTTGACAATGACTAATTTTTGCTGATGGTTCTGTAAGGGTTTTATATTTTACTATATAAATCCCCGCTTAAAGATTGTTGACAATGTTTTCAATATAATAAACAGTATTATTTCCCTGAATGTTTCCTCTTCGATTTCTGATTTAAGAATTTTTCCTTTAATATCAGCTATTTCTATTGAAGCATTTTCCATTTCTGATAATTTAAGGATCATAGTTAAGAGGCCTGCATTATAAGGATTTGGAGACAATGAAATTTTTCTTTCCCAAACATTTTCACTTTCAATAGAGATAATAACATTTTTAGCGGAACTGGTTATAAAAAACTGGTTAAGTTTTGATTGTCTGTGTTTTCAAAAGTTAAAGTTATACCCGTCTGCTTATTGCATTAAAATCAGGATCAAATTTACCAGATGAACCTTTAGCAAAATACAGAATTGTTAGGTCACTGATAAACCCATCGGTTAAATCCAAAGTCTATTTTCTGTTGAAACCTTTTGAGTAACTATACTATAATATGCTTGAGATAAACCTTCCAGTGCCAAGCCCAATTGAGATTTATCTCCATATTTAACTTAATTGATAATTGCTAATTCAAGCTATTCTTTAGGGAATTACTGAGGCAACTTTGGATTCTATAGATAAAACAAATTTACCTGTATATACTTGAATTTAAAATAAATGGTTTAAGATTTTTCAGGAATCCTTAATCAAAAAAACATTTAACATGTAAGAAAACATAAAAAAATATCCAAAATTAAAATTAACTATCTATAAAACAATAAGTTAATAAGTATATACAATTTTTAAAAATTAAATTTATTAAAGTATTTTAAAGAAGTATTTATTGTAAATAATGAAATTTACTCATTTATAAGCTGTCTTCATTTCTGACTTCCAGCGACTTAATAAGCATTATTCTCTCCCAATAATCTATTAACAATTGACTAGCAGACAGTTATTCTTATTATTTTTAAATAATAAATGATTTCTGGAGATTGATAACTTCTTCTAAACGGCTCTTAGACTGACAAAACTTATTCATTTTAACTATCTAATATCTTTAACAAACAAATTTAAAATGAAGTAAAAACAAAAATCCCCAGCCAATTTCTCAGCCAGGGATCTCAACTTTATCCTAATTATGACTTAACTTCCGCAAGCCTCACAACCTTCGGGATTGTCCAGGGAACATGCCATATCAGAGGCATTCTGTTCCTTTAAAACCATAGGTTGCAATGCCACATCAGCTTGCTTCTCAACTGTGAACTTAATAGCATCAGCAGCAGCTTTAGTTCTTAGGTAATACATTCCTGTTTTAAGTCCTAGTTTCCATGCGTAGAAGTGCATAGAAGTAAGCTTACCAAAATTGGCATCCTGCATATGGACATTCAAGCTCTGGCTCTGACAGATGTATGCACCGCGATCGGCAGACATCTCCAAAAGGCTCTTTTGCTTAATTTCCCATACAGTTTTGTAAAGGTCCTTCAGGTTTTGTGGTACTTCTGCAATTGCCTGAACGGATCCATTAGCTTCGATAAGCTTGTTTTTCATCTTATCGTTCCAAAGGTTCAATTCTATTAAATCCTTCAATAAATGTTTGTTCACTACAACAAACTCACCTGAAAGAACACGTCTTGTATAAATATTAGAAGTATAAGGCTCAAAACACTCATTATTTCCCAAGATCTGAGAAGTTGATGCTGTTGGCATAGGTGCAACTAACAAAGAGTTACGTACACCATGTTTCTTCACTTCCTGTTTTAAAGTAGTCCAGTCCCAACGTTTGCTGCGAGGCGTTTTATTCCACATATCAAACTGGAATATGCCTTTAGATACAGGCGATCCTTTAATTGTAGGATACGGTCCTTCTTTCATTGACAGTTCCATGGAAGCTTCCATAGCTGCAAAATAAATAGTTTCAAAAATATCTTCATTCAGCATTCTTGCCTCATCAGAATCAAAAGGCATACGAAGTAAAATGAAGGTATCTGCCAATCCCTGGATACCTAAACCAATTGGTCTGTGGCGTTTGTTGCTGTTTTCTGCTTCTATAACAGGATAGTAGTTGATGTCAATAACCTTATTAAGGTTTTTGGTTACCACTTTAGTTACTTCATATAGCCTTTGGTGGTCAAACTTCCCATCAATAACAAACTTAGGAAGTGCAAGCGAAGCAAGGTTACAAACAGCTACTTCATCAGGTGCTGTATACTCGATAATTTCAGTACAAAGGTTAGATGACTTAATTGTTCCAAGATTCTTCTGGTTAGACTTGCGGTTCGCATGGTCTTTGAACAACATATAAGGAACACCAGTTTCTATCTGGGCTTCCAGTATTTCGTACCAGATATCCTGGGCACGGACCTGCTTTCTGAAACGTCCTTCTTTTTCGTATTTCTCGTATAATTTTTCAAACTCATCACCATGACATTCTGCTAATCCTGGTGCTTCATTCGGACAGAAAAGAGACCATACATCATTTGCCTCAACACGTTTCATGAAAAGGTCCGGGATCCAAAGGGCATAGAAAAGGTCACGCGCACGCAACTCCTCTTTACCATGGTTCTTTTTCATTTGAAGGAACTCAAAAACATCTGCATGCCATGGTTCAAGGTATATAGCGAAGGCGCCTTTGCGCTTTCCGCCACCCTGGTCTACATAACGTGCCGTGTCATTGAATACACGAAGCATCGGGATAATTCCGTTTGATGTTCCGTTTGTTCCTTTGATATAAGAACCGGTGGCCCTTACATTGTGTATAGACAAACCAATACCACCTGCAGATTGAGAAATCTTGGCAGTTTGTTTCAGTGTTTCATAAATCCCGTCAATACTGTCATCCTTCATTGTTAAAAGGAAACAGGAAGAAAGCTGAGGTTTAGGTGTTGCAGCATTGAACAATGTCGGAGTAGCATGTGTGAACCATCTCTCAGACAATAAGTTATAAGTCTCAATGATAGAATCTACATCCTGCATGTGAATACCAACAGCCACACGCATAAGCAAATGTTGCGGGCGTTCCACCACTTTACCGTCCAGTTTCAGAAGGTAAGATTTCTCCAGTGTTTTGAATCCGAAATAATCATAGCCAAAATCCCTGTCATATATAATAGAGGAATCAAGAAGCTCTGCATTTTTACGGATCACTTCAAAAGCTTCCTTAGAAATAAGAGAAGCATTTTCTCCCGTTTTTGGATCTACATAAGTGTAGAGCCTTTTCATGGTGTTATAAAACGACTTACTGGTTGTTTTGTGAAGGTTAGAAATGGCCACCCTTGCAGCAAGAATTGCATAATCCGGATGTTTAGTGGTCATTGAAGCTGCAATTTCAGCAGCTAAATGATCCAGCTCCTCTGTACTTACACCATCGTAAATACCACTGATTACTTTTTTGGCAACATCAACAGATGTTACAAAACGAGTATCAAGCCCATAACTCAATTTTTCTAAGCGGGCAGTAATTTTGTCGAATTTGACGGTTTCCCTGCGCCCGTCTCTCTTGATAACTAACATAGTTTAATTTTAACTAAAATCCTTTCATTTAAGTTTCCTACTAAAAATCCTCCTCTAAAGAAAAAGTATGGTTACCATCTTTTTCGCCCATCACGCCAGCCTTTTGGTACTCTGCCACTCTTTTCTCAAAAAAGTTGGTTTTTCCCTGCAATGAAATCATTTCCATAAAATCGAAAGGATTAATTGCGTTGTAATATTTGCTGCCACCCAACGCCACCAAAAGCCTGTCTGCAACAAATTCTATATACTGAGCCATTAAAACTGCATTCATTCCAATAAGGTCTACCGGAAGAGCATCTGTAACAAACTCCTTTTCAATCTCAACAGCGTTCAAAATAATGTCCCGAACGTGTTCTTCACTTAATTTATCTTTAATATATTGTGTATAAAGCAAACAGGCAAAATCACAATGTAAACCTTCATCTCTCGAAATCAATTCGTTCGAAAAACTGAGGCCTGGCATTAAACCTCGTTTTTTCAACCAGAAAATAGAACAGAAACTACCGGAGAAGAAAATTCCTTCAACTGCAGCAAATGCAATAAGCCTGTCAGCAAAGCTTCCACTTCCTATCCATTTCAAAGCCCACTCTCCTTTTTTGGTCACACATGGCACCGTATCCAAAGCATGAAGCAAACGGTCCTTTTCAACAGAGTCCTTTATATAGGTATCTATTAATAAGGAATAAGTTTCAGAATGGATGTTTTCCATCATGATCTGAAAACCATAAAAGCACTTGGCTTCAGGATACTGAACTTCCGCAAGAAAATTTACTGCAAGGTTCTCATTTACTATACCATCCGATGCTGCGAAAAATGCCAGCACGTGAGAAATGAAGTGGCGTTCGCCATCATTTAACTTTAACCAGTCTACCTGATCCTGAGCCAGATCAATTTCTTCAGCAGTCCAGAAACTGGCTTCAGCCTGCTTATACATTTTCCAGATATCATCGTGCTGGATCGGGAACAAGACGAACCGGTCTTTGTTTTCTATCAGAAGGGGTTCAGTTTGAGCCATATGTCTCTTTATTGTGTGTGATGTTTATGAAATCAGAGCCAGTATAACCAGTAAATCGTGTGAATGTTTCGTATTGAAAATATTAACTTTTAGTGAAACACCCGTTACAAATATGTTAAAGAAGCATCGTATTTCAAAGAATTTTTCCTCAAAAAAAGTTAAAACTTAACATAGCTTGGATTAATACAAATACCACATAAATGACTGTAAGTAAACTGATTATATTAAGACGTTAAACGAAAACTTAAATTATTAGAAGCAAATTCCTTGAATCATATTTTTTATACAGAGTTATCCACACCCAAAATATGATTTTTAAAATGCTGTTGGTTTTTATTAATTTAAATAATATCTTTGCACTCCATTTTCAAAAAAGAATACAACGATGTATGCAATTGTTGATATTGCCGGGAAGCAATATAGAGTAGAAAAAGACAAATATTTATACACAGACCATCTTCAAATGGAAGAAGGGGCTGCTATAAGTTTCGATAAAGTACTATTACTTGACATAAACGGTGTAGTAAGTGTAGGTGTACCTACAGTAGCTGGTGCTGTTGTAAGTGGCAAAGTACTGGAGCAGGTACGTGGAGATAAAGTTCTTATCTTTCACAAAAAGAGAAGAAAAGGCTACAGGAAACTGAATGGCCACAGACAGAATTATACAAAAGTTTTGATAGAAAATATTTCTAAATAAGTTAAAGAAATGGCACACAAAAAAGGCGTCGGTAGTTCAAGAAACGGTCGTGAGTCGCATAGCAAACGTTTAGGTGTTAAATTGTTTGGCGGACAGGCTGCAGTAGCAGGCAATATCATTATCAGACAGCGTGGTACCAAACATCATCCTGGAGCAAACGTTGGAATCGGCAGAGACCACACTTTGTTCGCCCTTATTGATGGTCATATAGAATTCAAAAAAGGAAGAGAAGACAAATCATTTGTCTCTGTAATTCCTTTTGCATAATTTTTTAAAACAATATTCGTTTTAGAGGCTGGACATTAGTTCAGCCTCTTTTTTTTATCCTGCAGCTAAAACTTGATTTTCATTGAATCAAAAAAACTTGTTAATTGTTGTTAAATTTACCAGATTATTTGGATCCAATGGCCAAAGAACTTCTTCCTGAAGGGCTCTATCATTCTGTAAAACAATATAAAAGAAGATTTTATCTTAATCTTCTTATCAAAGGTGTATTGTTCTTTATCGCTATAGGTCTTGGATATTTTTTTATCATCAGTTTGCTTGAATACTTTGGTTGGTTCAATAGTGCTGTCAGGGCGGTTTTCCTGTTTTCTTTTATAGGTCTGGTAGGCAGTTCCGCTTATTTGCTTTTGTTTAGGCCACTTTACTCTATGCTAAATGCCGAAAAGCTGATTTCAGATGAAAAAGCTGCGGCGGAGCTGGGAATTATATTTCCTGATGTAAAAGATAAATTACTTAATCTCCTTCAATTAAGAGCTTTATCAGATGGGAATAGCCTGGCTTTTGCCAGTATCAAACAAAAATCAGCAGAGCTCTCCGGTATTCCTTTTGAACAAGCCATTGATCTGAGAGAAAATAAAAAACATCTAAAGTTTTTGATCCCGATTATCCTGGTAGCTTTTGCAGGTGCGGTAATGGTTCCGGGACTATTTACCGATAGCCCGAAACGTATTGCAGGATTTAATAAAATTTTCCCCAAACCTGCACCGTTTACTTTCCAAATACAAAATAGCAACCTAAATGCATTTAGAAATGAAGACTTCAAGGTAAAATTTACTATTCAAGGTTCTGAAATACCTGATATTATAAAAATTTACAGCAACGGGATGGCAAATATTATCCAACCTGAAAACGACAGTTCTTTTTATTCTTACACATTCCATAATTTACAAAACGAGCAAACTTTCCAGTTTGAAGGTGCAGGATTTTATTCTGAGGAATTTAAAATTAATGTAATTGATAAGCCTCTGATTGGAAGTATCAATGCCAAACTTGTTTTTCCTCCTTATCTGAATAGAAAAGATGAAATCGAAAAAAATACCGGCAACATCACCGTACCGGAAGGGACTAAAATAACCTGGGACATAAGCTGCCTTTATACAGATAAAATCAATTTTAAACTCTCAGACAATTCAGAACCAAATATTCTGGAAGCGGGGATGTTCAATGGTTTTAACATATCCAAAACAGCTGGCAAAACATTTAACTATGATATCAAACTTCTAAACGACAAGGCTTCCGGCGATGGTGAACTTCATTATACTGTAAATGTCGTTCCTGATGCATTTCCCCGCATAAGTGTTCTACCTGTAAAAGACAGCAGTTTGTTTAATTACATATTATTGGGAGGAAATATAGAAGACGATTATGGATTTTCAGCATTAAAGGTTTTTTATAAAATCAAGAATAAAGATGAAAAGTCAGAAAAGGCATATGCATCTTTTCCATTGAAAATTAACAAGGCCATTGGATTGCAAAATTTCTTTTTTCACTGGGAAGTAGATTCTCTAAACTTACAGCCTGGCGATAAGTTGGAATATTTTATAAAAGTTTGGGACAATGATGGTGTAAACGGGTCCAAAGCCGCAATATCCCAAACCTATACTTTGGAATTGCCAACAGAAAAAAATGTTCAGGACGAATTAAAAAATAAGCAAGCTGAAACTGCCCAAAGTCTCGGCAGTTCGTTTTCACAATCGAAATCCTTGAGCAAACAGTTGGATAAAATACAAAACAGCCTGAAAAGCAAAAAGGAATTAAGCTGGCAGGACAAAAAAAATCTTGAGGATTTACTGCAAAAGCAAAATGAGCTTAAACAAAAAATAGAAAACCTTCAGCAGCAAAATAAACTTAACAATGAAAAAGAAGAGAAGTTTACTCCTCAGGATGAAGAGCTGGCTGAAAAAACAAAGGCGTTACAGGAATTAATGAAAGATATCCTGGACGATGAAACATTGAAATTGTACGAAGAACTTCAGAAGCTTTTACAAGAGAAAAGCGAAACAAATGAAATTAAAGATATTTTAGAAAAGCTTGAAAACAAACAGGAACGTTTTGATAAAGAGCTGCAACGGGCAATGGAAATGTTCAAACAGCTGAAATTTGAAAAAGAACTCGACAAGGCAATCAAAGATTTGGCTCAATTAACAAAGGAGCAGGAAAAACAAGCAGAAAAGTCTGGGGACAATAAAGCTAAACCGGAAGATTTGCAGAAACAGCAACAAGCATTAAACGAAAAATTTGAAGAGGTAAAAAAAGATCTGAAAGATCTTGAAGAACTGAACAAGACACTTGAAGAAAAAAATGAATTCAAACCAAATGATCCCCTTCAAAAAGATATAAGCGAAAAACAGGAAAACAGCTCGGGCGAATTATCAAAAGGAAATAAAAAATCTGCCCAAAAGCAACAAAAAAGTGCTGCTGAGCAAATGGATAAACTTCAGAAAGAAATGTCTGCTATGAAGCAGAAAATGGAATCTGAATCTGCAGAAGAAAACGTCCAGGATTTACGTTATCTGCTTGAAAACCTTTTATCCGTATCGTTTGAGCAGGAAACTTTAATGAAGGAATTTAAAAAAATCAATCAAACGGATCCCAGGTATATCGCTTTGCTTCAAAGAGAGATAAAATTGAAGGACGATTCTAAAATTATTGAAGACAGTTTATATGCTTTGGCCAAAAGGGTTGCTCCGATTAAAAAGTTCGTAACCAAGGAAGTTGGGGACATGAATGATTATGTTGACGAAAGTATTTTGGCCCTAAAACAAAGAAGACCAGATATTTCTGCAGGAAAACAACAGTTTGCCATGACTTCAATGAATAATCTGGCACTAATGTTGTCTGATGTTTTGAAACAAATGCAGCAAGCGCAGCAAAAGATGAAAGGAATGCCATCAGGTGCCCAATGTAAAAAGCCTGGAAAAGGCAAACCAGGTCAAAGTATGAGCGAATTGCAAAAAGCTTTGAACCAAAAGATAGATGGTCTGAAAAAAAGCGGAAAGCAAGGGAAAGAACTATCTCAGGAACTTGCCCAGTTAATTGCTGAACAACAAGCTATCCGTAAAATGGTGAAAGATGCAGAAGGTAAAGGCGGAATGGACCCTAATGGTAAGCAGCAGCTGAAAGAACTGGCAAAAAAAATGGAAGAAACAGAAAAAGAACTTTCTTTTAAACAATTATCTCAACAAACTATCATGCGCCAAAATGATATAGTTACCCGTCTGCTGGAAAGCGAAAAAGCCCAAAGAGAGCGTGAATTTGA
>JANYCH010000016.1 GCA_025360395.1 Cytophagales bacterium
TACAGGCAAACAAATTTACGATTGTGCGGTAGTGGGAGGTGGCCTGGCCGGACTTTCACTTGCTATTCAACTCGCAAAAGCAGGCAAAGAGGTGATTTTGTTTGAAAAAGACATTTATCCCCAGCATAAAGTTTGTGGAGAATATATCTCGAATGAATCCTGGGAGTTTTTAATAAAACTCGGCCTGCCATTAGAGTCAATGAACCTACCCAAAATTTCTAAACTGGAGGTGAGTACACCCAGCGGTTTTTTAATAAAACACAACCTTGACTTGGGTGGTTTTGGAATAAGCAGATATGAACTAGATTTTGGATTATTCAAAATAGCCAAAGATTTAAAAGTAAAAATACTTGAAGCTACAAAAGTAGATGACGTCCAGCTTGTTGATGGAATATTTAAGATAACTTCTGGGAAGGATTCATATCTATCAAGTGTAGCAGTTGGCACCTGGGGAAAACGTTCCAACCTAGATGTGAAATGGGATAGGAATTTTATTTCCAAGCAAAAAAAGGGGTTAACCAACTATGTTGGAGTAAAATATCATATAAAAACAAATTACCCAGATGATCTGATTGCATTACATAATTTTAAGGATGGCTATTGCGGGATTTCTAAAATAGAAGACCAGAAACATTGTCTTTGTTATCTGACGACAGCTGATAATGTGAGAAAATTTAAAAGCATCCAGGAAATGGAGCAGACATTACTTTGGAAAAATCCTCATCTAAAGAAGATATTTCAGGAAAGCGAATTTCTGTTTGAAAGGCCGATGGTAATATCCCAGATAAGCTTTTTATCAAAATCTGTAGAAGAACATAATGTGATGATGGCCGGAGATTCCACTGGTTTAATTGCACCACTTTGTGGAAATGGTATGAGTATGGCATTCAGGGCTTCCAAAATCCTCGCTGAATTATTAATTGAGTATTTTAATGAAGGATACTCTTACTATATGTTGGAGGATAGTTATAAAAAACAGTGGAATAGCAGCTTTTCTAAAAGATTATTTATGGGCCGGTTTATTCAGGGAATGTTTGGACAGGAGTATATGACTGAAGGAATTATAAGATCGCTTTCCTACTTTCCCTTTATCGTATCTCAATTGGTGAAAAGTACTCATGGAAAGCCTTTCTAAATCATTGTTAAATAACTTATTTATTCAGCCCTACTTTAAGTTTTATCTACATTAAAAACCAAGCAAATCCTTTCCTTCCAGCATTTTGGTTTTTATAAAACCTTCACCAAAAGGAACACTGATATAATGTCCCATTTCCCTGCCTCGTGCTTCTAAGAATTTCCAGAAAGCTTCTGTTGAAATATAGGTTTGTGGCTCGTCGCTGGTAGGATCATAAAACTGGCTTTTAAAAGCCTTTAAAGCTTCTATTTTTTTATCCCAGAAAGGCGTGATATTAAACACCAGGTCTGGAACCAGCAATCTGTCCTGAAGATAATGAAAGACATGTTTAGGCCTCCAGGCTTCTTGACACTTACCTTCCCATTCAGTTTCAATTTTTGATAAGCCAGAATAAAAACAAGCATCAAGGGCAAGGGAAGAGCCCCTTCCATGATCAGGGTGCCGGTCTTCCGGGGCATTGCATATTACTACTTCAGGCTGGAAACGTCTTAATTGAGTTATTATTTTCTTTTGGCTATCCTGGTCATTAGAAAAAAAGCAATCAGCCAATCCAAGGTTTAACCTGGCGGTCAAACCAAGTATGCGGGTAGAATTTGCCGATTCAATTTCCCTTAGTTCGGCAGAACCACGGGTTCCCATCTCCCCTCTTGTCAAATCCAGAATACCAACTTTATATCCTTTTGCCAAATGGAACAGAAGTGTGCCTGAGCATGAAATCTCTGCATCGTCCGGATGTGCTGCAATAGCAAGTATATCTAATTTCAAGGCGAAAAATTTATTTATTTTCGGATTTTTTAAGGGTCAACAAAGGGACATTTGTGTTAAATGCTATTTCCTCTGTTTTACTGGCATCAAATAGCTTATCCCAAAAGCTTCGTTTTAAAGTAAACATTGCCAATAACTCAGGTTTGAAACTTTTGATGTATTTTTCTATCCCATAAACTATATCGTTGTCCTTGTATGTTTGAACTACATGCAAGGTAAAAACCTGACCAGGATATTGTCGAACCAAGTCAGCGACCAACTTATCTACATTTTCCTGGTTTACTTCAAATACAACAGGGATGGTTGGATAAACATGAAAAATTTCGATAGAAGCATTAAAAAGCTGTGCAAATTGAACGAGTTCTCCGATTTCATTATTGACATCACTTAGGTCTGATGCATATCCTATCTTTTTTATTGGGCCAAATTGAAAATTAGCAGGCACGGCGATAACCGGCACTTTTGCCTTCTCTATTATTTTGGCTGTATTACTTCCAACAAAGAATTTAGATAAACCGCTTGCACCAAGAGTACCCATTACAATTACATCAATGTTTTTTTCATTCACAACTGAAAGCAAAGCCTCTTCAAGGCCTGCACCATCCCCAATAATATATTCCAGGTTTATATTTTCTCTGGAAAGAGTTAAATTTTCTAAAAGTACATTGGTGTCATTTTTAAGGTTTTCATATTTAATCTGCTTCTGCCCTTCGTACAATTCTTTATACATGTGCTGTGGGGTACTGGTAGGGATGAGGATCTCAGTCCAATGAAAAAGTATAATTTTAACTGGCACATTTTCTCCCAATAAAAAAGCAAAATTCAGTGCATGGTGGGCACTTTCGGAATAATCGGTAGGGACGAGAATAGATTTCATGTAATTGTAAATAATTATGTAATTATATCGAAACCCTCACAATTTATAACCCCTTGTCTGAATATTTATCTCCAAATGTTATTGCTGTGCATTCTCTAATAATTGATTAATTTTGAAATCCTTATTTTTAGAATTTTGAAAAGAATCGAATCCTTTAAAAGAACCGTAGCAGAGATTTTGGGTCATGGGACAAGGTTTGACCGCTATGCTGTAAAGTTTGATTTTTTTATTGAAATACTTGTATTGTTAAACGTAGTAGCCATTGTACTTGAGTCTTTCGATGAGATTGACCAAATGTACATGCTTGAATTTGACATTTTTGAAGCATTTACTGTGATTATTTTTACCCTTGAATTTCTTGGCAGGATGTGGGTATCGGATCTACGGTATCCTGCAAAATACAAATGGCAGGCTTATCGAAAATTTCTGTCAACCCCCATGGCCTGGATAGATTTGCTCGCTATTGTCCCGTTTTTTATTCCATTCATCATTACTGCAGACCTTAGGCACATTCGTATTTTAAGGATAATGAGACTCTTAAGGGTATTTAACTTAAATAAATATTCACAATCCTTAAAGCTGATTAATAGGATAGTAATTGAAAAAAGACTGGAGCTGATGGCAACATTGCTGTTATTCTCTTCTGTACTTATAGTATCGGCTACGATCATATTTTGGTTAGAGAAAGATGTTCAGCCAGATAAATTCCCAAGTATTCTGCACGCTTGCTGGTGGGCAGTTGTTACATTGACAACAATTGGTTATGGCGATGTTTACCCAATAACTGCTTATGGACAATTACTTGGCGGTATTGTTGGAATAATAGGGGTAATTATCACCGCTATCCCTGTAGGTATAATTTCTTCCGGCTTTGTCCAAAAAATGGAAGAGACCCAATATAAAAAAAGGATTTCAATAGCCAGGAAAAAACTCAGGGATGCATTTTATAAAATGTACGTACCGGAAATTGCATGCAAGGTAAGGCGTGGTCAGCTTAGTGTCGATGCAGTGAAAGTAAACCTGGAGCTGCTGGAAGAAGACATGTATAAAATTGCTGAAGGCAACAATGAATTTAGGTTCAGGTATAAAAAAGTGATAAACCATGGAAGGATAGTGGATAAGCTATTTCTGGAATACAGGGAGATAAATACCAAATACGGCACTTTTACTAACAGGAACCATCGTTTGGTGATGGTATCCCCAGATTCTCTTAGTAAACAAAGCATTGGATATTTTGTGTATTGTATGTCTGAAAAGCTCAAATGCAATTATATTTCAAATGAGTTTTTTGGAGATGAAGCTGAAGTTATTGAAGAAAGTTTCGGAGATAAGGGAGTAGACCCCCGTGGAGCATTTAACTTCAGGCACAACAAGGCTTATTTGCAAAAATTAGATGATGAAGTCCCCTCTGCTTTTTATCAATGGCTACATGATCTTGAAAAGATTAAAGCGGAAAACAGCATCTATTTGGTATTCTCAACTTTTGAAAATGAAACTCAGGATTTGGGATATGTGCACCTTACTTATTTAAAAAGGAAAAATTTAAAAACAGATACTCTTGAGTATTCCTACAGTGAGTCAGAAAAACTGGAAGAATTTACTTCCGGGCTTGCTCAAAAGGCAAAATCAAAGTGGGGAAAAGATGTAAAAGTAACCCAAAATGGCAGTGCATTTTCAATTAAGGAAAACAATATATTACTTTTCATAAACGAAACCATCAAGGCTGATGTGATTGTTATTAATATCAACAAAGAATTTCTTTTAAATGAGAAGCTGTTTTCCCTGGTAGCCATTATGTCTGAATCAATAAAAGAGGAACTTATAGGTTTATAACATCCCAAAGAGATGCACTTAAACCATTATTTTCTTTCGCAACTTGTTTTTGAATTAACACCTATCCTTACTGGTTCTTACCTGGAAGAAATTTTTACACAGCAAAAAGACGAGATTATCCTGGGATTCGCCAAACCAGGAGAAGATTTTTATATCAAATGTCAAACAGGTCCCGGCATCCAGGGTTTTTCTTTTACCAAAGAATTTAACAGGGCAAGAAAAAACAGCACTGACCTGTTTAAAAAAGCAATAGGGAGGAAAGTAATGGCATTATTCAATACTTATCAGGACCGCAGTTTCGGGATAATATTGGAAAATGGATTAATTCTATTTTTTAAGATGCATGGAAGCAGGTCAAACCTCATTCTTTATGAGAGCGGAATTGGCATAGAAGAATTTCACCATAGTTATGAAGACTTACTTCTGCATTTTGAATATTATAAGAAACCGGAAATATTTTCAATAGAAAACCTTGTCGAGAATGATTTCAAAATCCAGAAATCACTACCAGCTCTTGGTCCTGAGCCACTTAAATGGCTTGAAAATCAAGGTTATTCCGAACAAAATGAAGATGTCAAAATTGAGTTAGTTTGCAAAATGCTCGACATACTTCATCATCCTGAATGCTTTTATATTTTAAATGAGAATGAAAAAGCTGTTTTGTCCTTTTTCAAAACCCCACCCCTGTTAGAAACTAAAACTTCTGCAATAGAAATTGCTAACCTATTCCAGAAATATTACTATACTTTTACCTTAAAAAACAAGTTTATTTCCACTGAAACCAAGCTTTTAACTTCGAAAAAGGAAAAGCTTGTAAGATACATTTCCAGTTCAAGGCAAAAACTCAAAGAATTATCGGAAAGCAATGTTTCCGAACAAACTGGGGATATTTTGATGGCCAACCTTTATAATATTCCTCCTAAAGCTGAATTGGTTACCTTATTTGATTTTTATTCAAATACCAATCGTGATATCAAATTAAAAAAAGATTATTCTCCACAAAAAAATGCGGAGAATTATTACAGAAAAGGCAAAAACCTAATCCTGGACCTTAAAAACCTTGAGCATATAATTGAGCAAAAGGAAAAAGAGCTGGAGACAATAGAAGCTTCTCTTTCAGATATTGGTAATTCAGATTCTAAAATCAAGCAACCATCTAAAGAAAAGGCTACACAACAGGAAAGCTCACCCTTCAAAAAGTTTGAATTTGAAGGATATGAAATCAGGGTTGGTAAAAGCTCTCAGAAAAATGATGAGCTCTTACAACACCATAGTCACAAAAATGATCTTTGGTTGCACGCCAGGGGCTATGCCGGGTCCCACGTAATAATTAAGAATATACCTGGAACCCAGGTCCCCCAAACAGTGATTGAAAAAGCAGCATCGCTAGCAGCTTATTATTCCAAAGGAAAAACTAACAACCTTTGCCCGGTTATAGTCACTGAAAGAAAATTTGTAAGGAAGGCTAAAGGCATGGCGACCGGGCAAGTCATAGTTGAAAAAGAAAAAACAATGATGGTTATACCTTCAGGATTTTGATTATAAAAGCTATACAAGTACATTTGAAATTAGATCCTGTCCCATACTATGAAATTTATAACAAAGACGCTCTTTTTAATTCTCTTTTTGGGAACATATTTTTCCCATGCCCAACAAATAGCAGGAGGCGAAATAACATATATATGTAAAGGAAATGACACTTATGATGTCAAATTGGTGCTTTATGCAAAGTGTCCAAATCCAAATCTTCCATCGACGGTTAATTTAAGTGTATTTTCCAATGCCAGCGCATCTTCAGGTATTTCAAGCACATTGGTACAATCTGGTGTAGATGAAGTAATTAAGGCTTGTATAGGAAAACCAAGTGCATGTGAAAATGGAACTGGTGAAACTGCAGCAGCAATTACTAAAAGATCTTATACTACATCAGTAAAACTTCCTTCCAAGCAAAGTGACTGGGTGCTTTCCATTCAGGAAGGTCCAAGAACAAGCGTAAGTACCGTTTCAACTCAAGATCCAATGAGTTTAACTGCCCTGGTAAATAATAGCGGTACTTTTTGCAACACAAGTGCTACTTTTGATAATAACCCATTATTCTTTTCTTCCTCAAATTTAGCTGTGTCTTATGATCCTGGGATCAAAAATCCTGATTCAGATTTACTGGAAGTAAAACTTATTAGTCCTAGAAATTCACTTCAGACAGCTTTAACCTATAAATCACCATATTCTGCTACAAATCCTATTACTTCCAAGGGCGGCATTTCTGTAAATCCAACTACAGGTAAAATAAGTTTTACACCTTCTAAAGAACAAGAAACTAGTATTTTTGCCACTCAAATTAAAGAAACAAGAGGCGGTGTAGTGGTAGGGTCTGTAATGAGAGAGATGTATTTTCAAACTTTATCAGAACAAACTTCACCTCCAACATTTGTTAATCAAGATACAATTAAGCTTTGTCAGGGCGATCCGGGGGGGATAAAAATCACAGGTAATTCTTCCACAAGTGGTTTAGATATTGTTTTTAATAACTCAAATCAATGGCCGGGTTCATCACCTGCTGTAGTTAAAAGTACTGGGAAGGCAGAACTTAATTTAACAGCAGGGTCTTTTACAGGGGTTAGGCCAATTAACCTGACTTTAGTAGATGATAAATGTGGAATGGTAAATAAAACTTTTTATGTACAAATAAATCCGAAACCAGTTATAACCAATCCTGTCGAACCTGAATTGGTTTTATTATGTGTTAAGCCTTTTCCAATAACAGTTACTGCAATAGGCGGTAAACTTCCTTATAAATATTCCTGGGCCAATTCAACTGAAACTTCGGCCACTCTTCAGGTCACTTCAGCCACAAATCAAATTGCCACTGTTACTGATGCTAATAATTGCACAGCTACATGGGTGAAGAGAATTAAAAGCCCTATTAATTTTGACCTTGGACAAATAAGATGCGCAGATTCACTCATTAAGTTTTTCGACATTTCTAATGGCCAAAACACATTTCCAGTAACAGCCGCCAATCCTTTGCCAGAAACAAAGGATTGGAAATGGACTTTTGATGATGGTTCTCCTGAAGGTACTGGACCTAATCCAAGTCACAAATTCCCTGATAATACGAAATTATATAATGTTACCCTTACTGTATCAGACGGAAAAAGTTGCACAAATTCAATAAGTAAAAATGTGAAAGTTTATGGAAATCCTGTAGTTCAATATACCTTTTTTGATACTTGCCAATTAACAGAACAAAGTGACCTTAAAGTTAAAGAGGCAATAACTGGTGGGGATACGACAATCCAGGATACTAAAATCAATTATTTTGTTGATGACAAGTTAAGAACAAACTCTTTCCCGGGTGATATAACTGCACTTAGAGAATTTGTTACTGGTCTCCATTTAGTCAAAGTTAAAGCTACAAATGATGCAGGTTGTGTCACAGAAGTTTCTAAAAGCATATTTGTAAGGCCAAAACCAATTATTACTGCAAGTCCTCTTAGGGATAAATATTATTACAGGTGCGACAGCCCAAATTTCCCAGACACCTCTTTTGTTTTTAGTGCTACGCCTGTGGGAGAAGCCCTTAAAAAAACTTTTGAATATACTATAGACAGGTCTTTCATGACAAAAATTGAAGACAAAAATTACACTCCAAATGCAATAATTAACGTGGGTTACAAAGTAAAAGTAAATTCACAAAATGAAATATATTTTCAAACCAAGGATGGTTTTGGATGTACCAACGATACTATTTTATTCATTCTGGATCCTATAAACCCTCGTATATCGTTAACCAAATACTATTGTTTTCTGAATGATACTTTGAAATTAAAGGATGTAAATTATCCTAAAGAATACCATTGGAAACTTGCAACTTCAATTTGGGACATGAAAGATGGTAAAATAGAAACAACTTTTGGATTTGCAAATCATTCGTATTCTACATTAGATGAAGCAAATGTGGTTCTGAAAGTTAATGATGAAACAGGCTGTTCTGATAAAGATTCCATTCAGGTTTATTTGAGTGAGCAGGATACCAGCCAATTCAGGCTTTCAAGAAAGCTGGCCTGCAATCTTGATACTGTAACAGTTTTCGGTATTAAAAACAAGTACATCAATTCATGGTATTACCGTTATGCCGATACCATTGCGTCCATATACGATCAGCCGGATAAACTTGTAAGAAACCCTTTGACTGAATTTGGAAAATCTTATCCATCCAATCTGGATGATGTAAAAAAATTCCCTTCAAAAACCTACAATGCCTCTACTGTAATATTTTACAATGAAAAGGATCCTTCACTGAATTTAACAAGGCTCAACAATTCAGCAAGAAGCGTTCCTACAAATGTTTGTCATTTGCAAGTTACTCGGCCATGGAAAGTTATTGAACGATTACAGATTAGTATAAATGAAACATATAATCATTGTTACGATTCTTCAAAAACTTTTACTGCTTTTCAAAGTTCTTCACCTGCCAACAGTAATATTGACACTACTACCTGGAAATGGAAATTGATTTCTCCAAAGAATGTTAAGCTTGATGAAATCCAATTAACTAATACTTCTAAAATAGAATATACACCGCCAGTAGGGTTATTTACAGAAATCGCTACCACAAGAACTACTGAATCGTTAAAACAATACGTGCCTTATACAGTTGCGACTTCTTATAAATATAAATACAAAGTGAACCAGGATTCGCTTACTTGTTCAGATTCTACTTCGATTAAAGTGGCTAATGAGAAAGTAAAAGTGGTCCTCGATTCGGTTAAGGTTACATGCTCTAATTATTATTTACCGGTTTATTATAATTCAGCTGAATTTATAGAAAGATTTACAGCAAATGGAATTCCTATAGATGAAAGAGATAGTATAACCTGGAGTTATGAGAAAAAGACTTTTAAGGAATATCCTTTTAACCAAAAATTCTCTGATCCAAAAGAATATGATTTAGTTTTAACAGCAAAAAATTACTACGGTTGTATAGGGTACGGGAAAATGAAAATAATCGTGAAACCTTCTCCACAGGCAATACTCAAAACAGATACGGTTTGCTATGGACTTAAAAACATCCTAAATGGTGTAAGTTCTTTGCCTGGTTCTAACAGTAAAATCAGCACTTACTATTGGTTTTATTCTTCATCGTTTCCGCCAGGTGAGGATCCAAATATTCCTGATACATCAAAGGCCGATAAAAAAACAAAAACCAACATCTTAATGGATAATTTCCAGGTTGGAAATCATCCTGTTGGCTTGGCTGTAAAGGACAGCAATGGGTGTTTTTCAAAATCAGACATTAAAATTGCCAAGGTTAACAAAGTTCCTTCTATTGACTTTACCGCAACTGCAAAAAACACTCAGGACCAGGATTATCTTGGAAATGAACCACTTCAATTTGATGAAACCTCAATTAATGCGGAGTTTTGGAAATGGAACCTTGGTGATGGAAAAACCATAGAATCTCCAACAGGATCTACCTCATTTGACATAGAATACACATATCCATATTACGCTCCTCCTTTCCCAAAAGAAAAGAACATCTATGACATTACTTTGTCGGTAAGGACTAAGGAAGGTTGCCGGGATTCTGTAACTAAAAAAATTGATGTTAATGCCTATTTTGAACTGCCAAATGCATTCAGCCCTAATGAGGATGGTTTACACGACCAGCTTTTAGGTATAGGTAAGGGTATCAAAGAAATAAAAGAATTTAAAATTTACAATCGTTGGGGAGAAGTGATCCATTCGGTAAATGGAGTTCCTGAAAAGGATGCTTTACGAAGAGGCTACCTGTTGTGGGATGGTGTTTACAACGGGCAAATCCAGCCAGTAGGCTCGTATGTTTACTATGCGGTAGTAAAAACCGGATATGGTAATGACCTTATTAAAAAAGGCAATTTGACACTACTTAAATAACTTTAATCATTATTGATTCTAATTAAAACAGAATAAACACTAAACCGAAATGTTAAAAAAAATATTATTGAGTTGCTTAATCACAACTCTCGCCTATTCGCTTAATGCCCAAGACTTTCATTTTTCACAATTTTATAATTCGCCCTTAACCTTAAATCCTGCCTTAACCGGAAGGATCAAGGAAGATTTTAGGGTGGGGATTATTCACAGAAACCAGTGGAAGGCTATTAATTCTGCTTTTGTCACATCTGCAGTTTTTGCTGATATAAATTTTATAAAAAATCCCTTCAAACTGGATATGTGGGGTGTTGGCCTCGTCGCTATGAATGATGAAATAGGGGACGGAATGTTCAGCAACCAAAATGTTGGAATATCTTTGTCCGGGACCAAAACACTTGACGAATTAAAGCGACACAAATTGAGTGTTGGAATTCAAACTTCATACGTTACAAAAGGACTTAATAAAAACAACCTCATTTTTGACAATCAATTCAATAGTAGTTACCAGGTTGACAATTCAATTGCTTCCGGCGAACAGTTAACTGCTAACAAATACAGTTATATCAACCTGAATGCTGGCTTATTCTGGGATTTTATCTTAAATAAAAAAGTAGACATTTTTGCTGGCTATTCAGCTAATAATATTACCCAGCCCAAAGAATCTCCATTGTCTAATTCTACAGCCAAATTGCCTGTAAGACATGTTTTGAATCCAGGATTTATCTATACTTTCAATAAAAAATGGTCTGTATCGCCTAATTTCTTATTGGCATATCAAGCACAGGCTACAGAAGTAAACCTCGGATTATTTGGAGGCTATACCTTTAACCCTGATGCAAAACTCCCAACTACTGCATTTTTAGGTGGTTGGGGAAGGGCCAAAGATGCCGCCATTGCAATGGTCGGAGTAAAATGGGGGCATTATCAAGGTGCGTTCAGTTATGATTTTAATGCATCAAGTTTAAGAAATGTAAAAAACGCCACCCCTCCAATGATAAGCAGGGAAAGGGCCACTGTCGGAGCCTGGGAAATATCCTTAATATATGTAGGGTTTCTTAGAAGGGCCTTGCCTGGTGAAACAACTATTCCTTGTAAATTTTTCTAAGCCAACTATTTAATCTTACTCCTGTGAAATACATTATAGTTTTAAATCTGTTTTTCTTTTCAATTCTAAATTGTGCTCTGGGTCAAAGAAGAGAAGTAAAAACTTTATCAGCCTCCAAAAGAAAAGAAGTAGCAATAAACCTGATAAAACAAGGTGGCTATTATGCAGCAATAGACCATTTCAAAGAATTATTAGTTAAAGAACCTGATAACCAGGATTATATGTTCAGGCTAGCTGAATCATATTTCAATTCAAGAGATTACAAAAATTCAGAAATTTGGTATGCAAAACTTACAGAGAATAAGGACCTAAGCAAGAAAAAGAAAGCCAATTTATCCATAGCGGCTTTCAGGTATGGAGAATCTCTTAAATACAATGCAAAGTACGACCAGGCAAGGGAAGTTTTTGACATTTTTGCCAATAGCGGATACAAGGAAACAAAAGGGGAAAATTACCGTTCATGGGCCAAAAACGAGGTTTTATCGTGTGAATTTGCCCTGTCAAATAAGGATAGGCTAAAATATGTGGAAGTAATCAATATGGACAGCAATATCAATTCAGGATACTCTGATTTCGCCCCAAGGTTAAAAAATGATTCAACTCTGGTATATTCTTCAATACAGGAAGACAGCGTAATTACAGTAAGACATGGCGATAAGCATTTTGAACATACAAAAATTTATAATGCAACTTTAAAAGACAGCTTATGGCAGATGCCTGAAGAGCAACCAAATGTAAACAGCATCTTTGAACACAGCGCAAATGGAGCATATTCTGCTTTTGGGAAAAGATTTTATCTGACCAGGTGCCATATGGTAAAGGGGAAAATGAAATGTAAAATATATGTTTCTGACTCAACAAAAAAAGGGCTTTCAAAACCCAAGAAACTCAAAGGAGTAAATCATGCAACGCATACTTTTACACAACCATTTTCTGCTAAGATAAAAGGCGGTAAAACAGAACAAGAAATATTATATTTTGTTTCTGACATGAAAGGTGGAAATGGAGGCACAGATATATGGTATTCAATGATTGATAAAGATGGCAATGCAAGTAAACCAGTAAATGCAGGAAGGGCTATTAATACACCAAGAGATGAGGTTTCTCCATATTATGATTCTGAATCAGGCAATCTCTACTTCAGTTCAAATTATCATTTTGGCTTTGGTGGCTATGATGTTTTCAGGGCTCAGGGAAGTGGAAATAAATTTTCAAAACCTGAAAATATGTTTAAACCAGTAAATTCTAACCTTGACGACACTTACTATACATTGAATAAAAAAGACAAATTTAAAGGATTCATTGTATCAAACAGGCCAGGAGGATTTGCACTTTTAAGTGAGACTTGTTGTGATGATATTTATACTTTTAGCTACAGGCAACCAACCGTTATGGTTTTAAATATAACTGATAGCATCACTGGAAAAGTTATCAATGATGTTAAAATCTCAGTTAAATCAACCCGTTATCCTTTTAACACACCCGATTCATTGATTTTCAATACTGCTTCTGAAGAAATGGACAACCTGGAGGTACAAACAGATCAAACTTTTTTAGATAATCTGAGACTGGCACAAAATCCAAGTTCCTTCTATGTTCTTGAAACAAATAACATTATTGAAATTGCTGCAGATGCAAATAATTACCACGGAGCTAGGGCATACGTCAAAACAGATAACAAAGGTATTATCGACAGTTTAAAAGTATTGCAAGGTGGGGTAAAACAAGAAGGTACACCAAGATTTGTAACCATGAATATTGTACTTGGCAAAGACAGACCCAAGTCTAAAAAGAATGTGTCGGCTTCAGATACAGTACGTTTGGCTTCTTCACTGAAAAAAGAATTTGAAAATTCTATAAAGAAAGCTGCCAAAGTTGAAAAAGAAAAAAAGGAAGTTGTAAAGGATAAAAAGGAAGTGTCTGTTCCCGCTAAAAAGTTAGTAGCGGCAGAATTTATCCTTGACCTCCATTTCGTTTTTGACAAAACAGAAATTGTGGAAAGTGACCAGGTAGAACTTGATAGCATTGTTGCCATATTAAAAACTAACCCAGATACGCAAATGGAATTTACAACTCATACAGATGCCATAGGCAGTGATGAATACAATATGAAACTTTCTTACAGAAGAGCTGCTTTTATCAATAATTATATTGTAAGGAAAGGTGTGAGCCAAAGAAGAGTTTCTGGTAAAGGTTATGGAGAAACCAAACATATTGCTCCAAATACCAATCCTGACGGCACTGATGACCCCATCGGAAGACAAAAAAACCGACGAACTGATATCAAATTAATATCGAAGGATTAGGTTTTTTCTTCCAATGTAAACTACTACCTTTGCCAACCGTTTTTTTAGCGTGGTAAACGCTAAGTAAGGTTAAATACAAATAAATCATAATGGCCTCAAATAAAGAAGACCAAAAAACACAGGAAGTAATTATCAAACAGCCAAAAGAAACAAATTCGGCTGTATCTGATTTTATGGAAGACCCTTTGGCTCAGGCCGAAGATGTTTATTCCAAATATAAGAAACCTATTAATATTGCCACTACTGTATTTCTTCTTGCAGTTGCCGCCTTAGTAGGATGGAAGTATTATATCACTACTCAGGAGCAGGAGGCACAGTCACAAATGTTTCAATCTGTTTATTATTTTGAAGCAGATTCTCTTTCAAAAGCCTTGAACGGGGATGGAAATTATCCTGGTTTAATTGAAATCGCCGACAGCTATGGAATGACAAAAGCAGGGAACCTTGCGAAATTCTATTCCGGTTTAGCCTTATTAAAACAAGGTAAATTTGATGAGGCCGACGGATATTTGAAAGATTTCAGCAGCAATGATTACCTGGTCCAAGCAAGGGCCTATTGTTTGATTGGTGATGTAAACATGGAACTCAAAAAATATGAGGAAGCAACTAAATATTATGATAAAGCAGCTGATTACAAGCCAAATAAAGAATTTACTCCTGGTTATTTAATTAAACTTGGCCTGGCTCAGGAAAAAGCAAATAATTTGGAAGCTGCACTTGAAACCTATACTGAGATTTTAGATAAATATCCTAATTCTCCTTCTTCAACAGAAGCAAAAAGATCCAAAGGATATGTAGAAGCACTGCTAGGAAAATAATTTCAAATTATTAAAAATTCAAAATGGATTGGCTATATTGGTCAATCCATTTTTTATTTCAAGCATATGGAACTGGAAGCTGCTATAAAAAGAACTTTTAAAAACCAGCAGGAAAAAGCATACAGCAACCTGGTTTTCACCAACAATTGGCTTGATCACCAATATAAAAACTTCTTTCTTCAATACGGCCTTACACAGCAACAGTACAATGTAATGAAGGTCTTAAAAAACTTCTACCCAACTCCATGCAGGTCTAATGTACTAAATGGCAAATTGATAGAAAAAATGCCTGATATTTCAAGAATAATAGAACGTTTAAGAATAAAGGGTTATGTGGACCGCAAATGGAAAGAAGGTGATAGAAGATCAGTGGATATTGTATTGACCAATAAGGGAGTTGGGATGCTATTTAAAATAGATTCTGAAATTCATCGATTAGATAATATGTTTTCCAGGCTCACAGATTCAGAACTAAATTCGCTTAATACTTTGTTAGATAAGCTTAGGGGATAATTTTCAAAAACAAGCAAACGTTTGTATTGAACTGTTCAGTTTTGTTAAACAAGTTTTACTGGCATA
>JANYCH010000035.1 GCA_025360395.1 Cytophagales bacterium
GGTGCTTTATTTTCCCAGGGATGATACCAATCGCAAATGGGCAAAGGTGGCAAAAGTTGTTCAGAACCTGTGTTGTCAATTATTTTTATGTAATCTATTTCACCATTTTTTTCAAACTTTTCCTTTGCCAAATTTGCTCTATCCAAATGTTTTTTCCAATTCATTTCATCTCCTAACAAATGCACCATATTTTCCTTAACCAAATAATTGCCTGAAACTAAAGCTATTGCTTTTACCCGATTATCTTCAATGGAAACCTGCATCATTTCGTTTGTGCCATTGCAAATTCCGACAAGGAAAATTTTGTCAGAATCTACATCTTTCCTTGAAATTAAATAGTCAATTGCCGATTTTACATCTTGCTCTTTATTTTTCAAACTTTCAAATTGTCTTGGCTGTCCTTCACTTTCGCCAAAACCTCTTGCGTCAAAACACAATGCTACAAAGCCTTTTTCGGCAAGTCTTGTGGCGTATTGAATAGGTGATTGTTCTTTTACGGAACATATTGGACCCAAAATAACCACCGCTGATTTCTTTTCTTTGCTATCATCATTACACAAAAGTCCAACTACATTTTGATTGTTGCTTTTAAAGTTTATTTTTTCGCTTGATACATTCTTCATTTTAAAGGTCGGTTTTTGATTACAGGAATTTAAAATTGCCATTACTGCCAGAAGTAAAAATAGATTTTTCATAGTTTTAAGAATTTACTAAACCTATTCTTGTTTTATTAAATTTTTCTTCGCCAATTTCTTTTGCAATAAAATGTCCAACATTTCCTGCCGAAATTTGTTTGGCTTCACTTTTCGGGAAATAATTTTCTTGTGACAGATAATTTTCATCCGAATCGCCTTCTACTACCATTGTTGGACAAATAAAAAGATAATTAATGTCTAAAGGTGCAATGTTGATGTATGCTTCCCAATGGTCAGCTCGTTGGTTTTTTAAAAACTCTGGCTGTCCTGCTAAATCTCTGCGCAAAGTTTTGCTGTCGTGTAATGTAAGTCCAGAACCTCCTACCAAAATAAATCTTTGATTATTTGAAATCAATTTTGACAACAATTTTCCAAGGGGTGCAACAACCATTGTTGGGTCTTCATAATTTTTATTTCCAACGGCAGAAACAATTACATCAAAGTTTTTTATAGCTTCTGCAATTTTAGTTTCATCGTCTAAATTGCCTGTAATAATGGCTACATTTTCAGGATAAACGGTTTGGCGTATGTAAACGCTTACTTCGTTTCCTGCTTTGATATTTTCTTTTACGATTTGTTTTCCAATTAAGCCTGTTGCGCCGAAAACAATTACTTTTTTTGACATATTAATTGATTTTAATGATTATTTATTTTAGAAATTAAAGTTTCAATTGATCTCCCATCAGTCTTTCATAATTTATTTGAAAAAGCCAAATTGCTTGTTTAGCATGGTTTTCGTTATTGATATTAAAAAGTACTCAACCTTCCTAAGTACCACCATAAGGGGATTTTTTAGCAATATTATTTTTGAGTAGCGGTATTGGTAATTTGTTAACGGTTGCCAAATGCATTGCTTATCATTTGTAGGTAATTTGTCATTATTGGTGGTTGTAAAATTTTTCCTTTTTCCTCGAGTTTCATATTTATGAAATTTGATACAGCAAAGATGTGAACTAAGTAAAAGAGGATGTTAGGACAATTCGTATGATTGTGGGTACTTTAAGTTCTTTTTCTAAAATCTTCTGGCGAAAGCCCAAACGGCTTTTTGAAATATTGGGCAAAATACTGCTGTCTTCAAAGCCTAACTGGTCTGCAATCTAACCTGTTGACCTCCTTACAAAGGACTGCAGACAGACAAACTGGATTACATCAAAAAGACATTCAGGAGTTCAGAAAAGGATTGTAAAAACTGCCAGTTGGTAGAGAAGTGCTGCGGAAAAACTACGCGGTTCAATAAGCTGGATGAAAGCATCCATAAGCCACTTTATGACCAGATGAATAGAAGCCGGACAGTAGAGCCTGTTCTCGGAAACCTGATCAACTTTCTGAACATGAAAAAGATCAACAGCCGGGGAATGAAACAGGCCAACAAACATGTGCTGATGGCTTCCCTGGCCTATAACCTGAAGAAATATCTGAATTTTGAAAGAAAACAAGTTCGATCAAAAGCAATGGAAATGACCATAGATTCCTGGAAAGGTGTACAAAGGCTTAGAACAGCTTTAATTGAGGCTTTTTGGACGGTTTTTAGAAGTGGGCTTCAAGAAAACTCAAATCTGATTTAAACTTAAAAACTCGAAAATATTGAAGCCTGAATCGAGCTTTCAGGCAAAATTACAGAATGAAAATATTTAAAAATGTAGTTGTGCAACAGCTACCTGTGTTGAACTAAACCTGTGGTAGCTTTCTTCCCACCTTGGATTTAACTTTGTGAAATATAACAAACATTCATTACCATGACAAAAAAAGAATCCTCAGGACCTTCATCCTGAGAAAACTATCAACCGTGCCAGACGTGA
>JANYCH010000097.1 GCA_025360395.1 Cytophagales bacterium
TGGCATTTCCATTATTTGGGTTATTATCACCTCCATCTTTCAGGTCATCATTGTTTATTAACTTTCTTTTCTTTCTTCTTTCTTCCCCGCTCACTTTGCCAATACGATAGCTGAAGTTTACTTTGAAATTCATATTATGTAGGGTTGTAACTGTATTTTGCTGTATTACAGGAGAGTGGAGTTCATTTCTGATTTTAAATGAAGGAGTAAAAAAGTTCTCAGCACCAAAACCTATACTACCCTTTTTATTATTGAATTCCTTTTTAAAGCTTAAGCTATAAATTCCAAAGCCACCCTGATAGCCTTGCAGTTGAACTTGTCTACCCCTGTAAAAACCAAAAAGCTGCAAACCCCATCCTTTGGTGAGGTCATAAGAAGCAGAAGCCCTGCCACTAGCCACCCAGCCCTGGTTTGAGGCATTGTAAAGCGGATCCGGGACATTGTTTTTAAGTACAGCGTAAAACACATCTGTACCCCCATTTAAAGTAAATTTTTTCGAAACGTTGATATTGGTAAAGAGGTTAAAACCATAAGCATTTTCTTCACCAATATTCTGATAGCTTGTCCTGATGGTATCTCCAAAAACATCCCGAACACTTTGGATTGCTCCTCTAGTATTACGCATAAAGGAAGACAGGCTTATGGAACCAATTTTGGTAAATGTGCTGAAGCCTAATTCATAGTTATTGGTATATTCCGGGCTCAGGTAAGGATTTCCTACTGTTGCATTTAACGGATTGGCTGCCTGAATATTAGGATTAAGAAATTGAAGAGATGGCCTTTGTATCCTTCTGTTATAAGCAGCCTTTATCGTACTTGACTTACTTAATTTTTTAGAAATATTAATACTAGGCACGAATACATTGTACCCTGGAATGCTGACATTAGAAATTGTCGCATTTTCAAAATTAGCGTTGATATTGGTATACTCATACCTTGCTCCCGCCTTTAGACTGTAAGTCTTTAAAAAGTTTAACGTATAGGTCATATAACCAGCAGTAATATTCTGATTATAGTTGAATATATTTGACAATGAAGGTGTTGTAACATTAGGCTGGCCGTTGAAAGATTTACTGGTCTGGTATTCACTTGAAACCGTCCGTACTATGTTTTTGGCCCCTAATTCCAATAACTGGGACTTTCCAAAAGGTTCCTGATAATCTGCCTGAACAGTTACTTCCTGGTTGTAACTTTTATTGGTGTTTGTGATGGTACTTGGCCCTATTATGTATGAGTTGTCATTGTAAATATCATTTGTAAAGTTATTGTTCCTGTTGTTTCTGCTCAAAAGGGTAAGAAGACTAAACTCTCTCTGAGGTTTAGTAAAAAGATGTGTGTAGTTAAGGCTGGCATCAACAGTGTTTGATAAGTCTTTTACTTCTACTTCCCTTCTGTTCATACTTGATAAAGTATCATTTATGTAAGTCCTCGTGTACAGATCGTGTTGTAAGTTGATCATATTACGAAGAGAATATTTTATAGAAGCATTAAGGGAGTTGTTCTTGTTAATATCGTAATCCCATCCGAGAACATAAGATCCCATAGCCATATTGGTTTGTGTATGAGCATCCTGCTGATTTCGGATTTGCTGGCCTGTTTTACTTGTTGTTAGCTGGTTGTTTTCATAGTTTCCAGGTATATTATATCCCAACCGCCCGTGGCCACCGAGCGAAAAGCCCATTTTTCCTTTTTTATAGCTTCCGTTTAAACCCAGGCTTGAGCCTCTAATACCTCCGCTGGCATCTACCCCCAGCGAAAATCCTTCAAGGTTATTTTTCTTTAAGATTATATTGACTATTCCTGCTGATCCCTCTGCATCATATTTCGCTGATGGAGAAGTAATTACCTCCACAGATTTAATCTGGTCTGCCGGAATTTGCTTTAAGGCATCGGCCAGGTTGGTTGCCATAATGGTAGACGGCTTGTTGTTGATCAAAACCCGAACATTACCGCTTCCCCGTAAACTAAGGTTACCATCCATGTCTACAGAAAGCATAGGTGCCTTTCTTAGTACATCAGTTGCATCCCCTCCCTTGTTGGTAGCATCATTTTCTGCATTATACACTATCCTGTCAACCTTTTCCTCTATCAATACTCTTTTACCTTCAACCAAAACTTCTTGCGTGGTCTGGGTTAAAGGACTTAAACTTACTTTTCCCAAATCATGTTCATTCCTTTTTTCATCAATTTCAATGCTGATATCCTTATTCTTGAACCCTATAAAAATAATAGAAAGCTTGTATGCTCCGGCAGGGATCTTAGATAAGGTAAATTTTCCTTCTTCGTCAGTAAGTGTTCCATCAATTGTTTTGTTATCAGAAATCCTGGTAAGGGCGAGTGTAGCAAACTCTACAACTTCCCCGCTGGATGAATCAACTATAATACCTGTTATTTTTCCTCTTCCCTCAATTATTGCCGGAGGCAAAACCGTGTTTTGATCGACCATTTTTTCCTGGGCCTGAAGATTTACATTAAGTATCAGAGAAAAGAATGCGATTAAATATACTTTTGACATAATTGTAAAGAACAATGTCCAAATATCATAATTATAAACAAATATAAAATTATAAGTAGGTTAATAAATATTAAAATATTAAAAATAATTGTTAAAATACTAAAGATCAATATTTTAAAAATAAATAAACATAGACTAATTTTCTATTTTGGTCGAATATTTAATAAAACTTTCGACCAATAATGTTTTTTGTTCGAAATATATCCTAGATTTGCTTCCACTTTAATAAACGTAGGTAATCAACAGCCTTTATCTACATAAAAATACTCCATGGAAACTATTGAAAAAGAAGAAGGCAAACTGGAGGTCATACTAAAAGCAGCTCAGAAAAAATTTGCAGAATTCGGGCTGGCAAAAACAACCATGAACGATATCGCAGCAGAAATCGGTATGGGTAAAGCAAGTTTGTATTACTATTTTTCATGCAAGGAAAGCCTTTACGAAGCTGTTATTTCAAAAGAACAGGACCATTTTCTTCAGGAGATTCAAAAAACAATTAAACCTACTGCAAGTGCCATTTCTATCATGAAGGTATATGCAAAAAAAAGGATGAGACTTTTTGAATATTGCCTCAACCTTGCGAAGCTTAATGGCGATGGAGTGAGCAATTGCCTTCCTTTTGTTAAGAAACTTTTTGAGGAATTTGGGAAACAAGAGGTAGAACTTATCAGTTCTATTCTGGAACATGGTATGAACATTGGTGAGTTTGCCCCTATTCATCCTAAAGTAGAAGCAGAATTTGTTTGTAGTGTCATGCTGGGATTAAGGCAGGCGGCCAAATACCGAATGAAAGAATCCCTGATGACCAAAGAAGACTACAAGAACTTAAATGCAAATATGGACAAGGCTGTAGATATGTTTATTTGCAGTATTCTTGTTTAGTTGTCTGTTGTCGGTTGACAGTTAACGGCGAAGCCAAAAAATTTGAAACATTAAACACTAATAAAATTTCCATGCACTTAGCCCCTCTCCTTCGGGGAGGGGTTGAGGTGGGGATAAAACATAAATTTATGATCCGTTATTTATTTACTTTTCTATTCTTATATATCTACATTTCAGGGGTTTCGCAGGAAACAAAATCCAATTACTCCCTAAAAGAAGCCATTGATTATGCTGTAGCCAATATCAACATTGTCAAAAGCAGTGAGCTTGACAGGCAACTGGCTAAGGCACGAATTGGTGAAGTTCGTGCAGGCGCCCTTCCTCAAATTAATGGCAACGCTGACTTAATTCATTATTTGCAAGTACAGAAAAACATCCTGGAAAATGGAATCGGCCTTACTACCAATCCAAACATACCAATCGGGACTGTCAATAAAATTCAATTAGGCCTTCCAAACCAGTTTCTGCCTAATATAACAGGTACCCAATCTCTCATTGATGTAGCCCTTTTCAGCAACCTGAATGCATCTTCTATTTTGCAAAGTATAGCAGAAAAAAATGTTACCCGGACCAAAATTGACATAGCACTCAATGTTACCAGGGCATATTATGCGGTGCTGGTCAACGAAAAGCAGCTAATATCAATAAATGCAAACCTTAACAGGTTAGATTCTTCTTACAGGCAGGCTAAGGCAGAATTTGAGCAGGGCCTTGCCAGAACAATTGATGTGGACAGAAGGGAGGTAAGTTTCAATAACCTGAAGGAAGAAAAGATCCGGATTGAAAGTTCGTTTCTGCTGAGCATGTCAGTGTTAAAATATCAGATGAATGTTGCGCCCGAAACACAGATTGTACTTACAGATAAACTCGATGAAACCCTTTTAACAGGATTGGAAACAACAGCTTTACAAAAAGGTGCATACAATAACCGGATTGAGTATTCTATTTTATCTGAACAGAAAAGAATGTATTCTTATGATACCAGGACTGCCAGGGCCAGCAGATATCCGAGATTACTTGCTATTGGGGCAATTGGATATAACCCTGGTGCTTCAGATTTTAAAAACCTTTCACAGTCTGTAAGGTGGGAGCAATATTCTTATGTCGGCTTGCGGTTGCAGGTGCCAATTTTGAATGGATTTGTTTCCCACTACCGTATTCAGCAAAGAAAGATACAGGAACAAAAATCTGAACTTGACATCAAACAACTAGAGAAAACAATCGACCTGGAAACGGAGCAATCTATTATAAACCTGAATAATAATCTGAAATCACTTCAAACCCAAAAGCGTAATTTACTATTAGCTGAAAACACCTTAAGACTTTTAAAAGCAGAAAATGCTGAAGGTATAAGTTCTAACCTTGATGTTACTGTTGCAGAAGCAGATTTTATCACGGCCCAAACCAATTACTATAATGCCTTATATGGAGCACTTGTCTCCAAAGCTGATTACGAAAGATCTACCGGAAACCTTCTAAAATAACCTGCCTTAAACACTATAACAAATCATGACTAATAAATTGAATATTAACAAGTTATTATTTACTACTTACGTAGTTTTATCGACTATTATTGTCTCCTGCAACAAGCCTACTCCTCCCCCTCAGGCTGGACCGGTCCCTGTCAACCTAGACACTGTTAAAGTACAGACAGCTACTTACTTTGACCAGTATCCCGGTAATGTTATTGCCTTGCAGGAAGTAGAACTGAGAAGTGAGGTCAGCGGATTTATTACGGACATCACTTTCAAAGAGGGAAGTTTTGTAAGAAAAGGCCAGAAACTTTATGAGATTGAGCAAAACAAATATGCTGCCGCTTACAATCAGGCAGATGCGAGCCTTAAAATAGCCAAAGCGAACCTGCAAAAGGCAGTTACCGATGCAGGCAGATATTCTCGACTTGGCGAACAAGGCATGGCCACCAAACAAAAGGTGGAATATGCCCAGACTGATGTGGAGAATGCTAAAATGCAGGTGGCTTCAGCAGAAGCAGGAGTAATGAGAGCCAGAACAGATTTAAACCACGCTGTGATCACAGCACCATTTGAAGGTACAATCGGGATATCGCTTTTAAGAAAAGGTGGTTATGTTACAGCCGGACAAACACTTTTGAATACCATCTCTTCTGACAATCCTATCGCCGTGGATTTTGTAATTAGTGAAAAAGAAATAAGCAGATTTATGGAACTGAAAGACAGGAAATCAAGTAAAAATGATTCAACCTTTACTTTGATGCTACCGGATAAGAAAATATACCCCTTCCCAGGTGAAATTGAAATAATTGACCGTGCAGTAGATCCACGTACAGGCACTTTAAAAATACGTCTTCGTTTTCCTAACCCTAAACAATTCTTAAAATCCGGTATGAGCTGCGCCATCCGCGTCCTGAATACAACTCCTCAAGCTTTGCCTATCATCCCTTTCAGGGCTGTAACGGAGCAAATGGGCGAATTCTTTGTCTATGTCGTAGAACGCGATACTGCTTTTCAACATAAAGTAACAGTTGGCCCGCCTATGAAAGACAAAATCCTGATCAAAGAAGGCCTTAACAAAGGAGAATTGATTGTGGTGGACGGTGTTCAGAAATTAAGAAATGCCACTCCTATCACCGTCGGAATTCCAGCAGGTCCTGGTGGCCCCGGTACATCCGGCGCTCCCGCACAAAGTCCTGCAAGCCCTGCTAAAAAGTAATTTAAACACTTAACTAAAAAGAAATGATAGCAGATGTTTTTGTAAAACGGCCGGTAATGGCAATTGTGATCTCTGTTGTGATCACCCTTGTCGGATTACTTGCAATGCAGAATTTACCAGTAAGCCAATATCCTGACATTACACCGCCTGTTGTTCAGGTATCTGGCAATTTTGCCGGTGCTGATGCGCTTACTGTTGAGCAAACTGTCGCAACCCCGGTTGAATCCCAGGTAAACGGGACCCCGGGCATGATGTACCTTCAATCGAACAGTACAAGCGATGGTACCATGACGATGAATGTAACATTTAATGTTGGAACAGATATCAATATCGCCGCCCTGGATGTTCAGAACAGGGTTGCGATGGCGAATCCGCAACTACCTGACGATGTGCGACGTACGGGCCTTATTGTAAGAAAAAGAAACCCCAGTATCCTGATGCTGGTGGCCATTTATTCCCCAAAAGCCACTCATGGAGTAAAGTTCCTTGACAACTATGCGAACATCTATATAAAAGATGCCTTGCTGCGTGTAAAAGGCGTGGGAGATGTATTTTCAAGGGCTGATAACTTCAGTATGCGTATCTGGCTGAAACCAGATAAACTGGCACAGCTTGGATTGACCGGACAGCAGGTAGTAGCTGCATTGCAGGAACAGAATGTGCAGGTTGCAGCGGGTTCTGTAGGAGCAACTCCACAATTAAATGCACAAGCCTTTGAATATACGATCAAAGTAAATGGACCGCTCAGCACAGAGCAGGATTTCAATAATATCATTGTTTACACAAAACCGCAAGATGGTTCTCTGGTGTACCTAAGCGATGTAGCACGTGTAGAGCTAGGCAAAACTTCTTATTCAGCCAACAGTTATGTTGACCACCAGCGCTCTTCTTACCTGCTTATTTATCAGGCTCCTGGAAGTAATGCTTTAGAGACTGCCGAAGGCGTTTACAAAGCCATGGACCAGTTAAAGAAAAGCTTTCCTGCCGATGTGAATTATCTGGTTCCTTTCGAAGCCGTTTCTGTTGTACAGGTCTCAATATCAGAAGTTTTACATACTTTAATTGAAGCACTTGTTCTGGTAATGATCGTTGTATTCCTGTTCCTTCAAAGCTGGAGGGCGACTTTAATTCCTGTTCTCGCTATCCCTGTTTCCATTATCGGGACTTTCATTTTCTTCGTTCCCCTGGGTTTCACGATCAATACGTTGACCATGTTTGGTTTTGTACTCGCCATTGGGATTGTGGTTGATGATGCCATTGTGGTAGTAGAAGCCGTTCAGCATTACATTGATCGGGAAAACATGTCACCCAAAGACGCGACCATCAAAGCCATGAAAGAAATTTCTGCCCCGGTAATTGCCATAGCCTTGATCCTTGCAGCAGTATTTGTGCCCGTAGGTTTTATCCCGGGTATTGTAGGCCGCCTTTATCAGCAGTTTGCTATTACTATTGCCATTTCAGTACTGATCTCTGCCTTTGTAGCGCTTTCGCTGACCCCTGCCTTGTGTATGATGCTTTTAAGGCCAACTGTAATGGATCAAAATTCAAAAGGTCTGAACAAGTTTTTCTTCAGGTTTAATACCTGGTTTGCTAATGTGACCAGTTCTTATTCAAGAGGGGTGCAGAAATCCATCAGAAAGGCTCCTTTGGTTTTAATCATGCTGGTTTGTGTCTTCGCAGGAACCTATGGCATGTTCCATATGAAACCTACAGGTTTTGTCCCTACTGAAGATGAAGGAAGGATCATCATCACTTTTGAATTACCTGAAGCATCGTCCAGTGCAAGAACTGTTGGTGTGCTAAACAAGATCATGAGCATTCTGGACACTTCTGCCGGTATTAATCATTACGCTGCCCTGGGTGGTTTAAATGCGATCACTTTTGCTTCCAAATCCAACAGCGGAACCTTATTTTGCCAGCTAAAGCCCTGGGACCAAAGGACAGACAAATCATTACAACTTCAGGCATTGGTTGGGCAAATACAGAAGAAGCTGGGCATTATCAAGGAAGCTAACATCCTCGTCATTACCCCACCTCCTATTCCCGGGCTGGGGCAGGCATCGGGTGTCAACTTTATCCTGGAACAAAAAGAGAGCAATGACGACATCAAAGGTTTTGAAAAGGTCGCCATGACTTTTATGAAAGAAATAAACCAGCGTCCGGAAATTGCGAGGGCGTATACCTTCTTTACCGCTAAAACCCCTGGTTATCAGCTGACAGTCGACCGGGTGAAATGCAAAAAGATCGGGGTTTCCTTAACTGATGTATTTGGTACCATGCAAACGATGATGGGAAGCCGGTATGTGAACGACTTTACCACTTATGGAAGAAGTTTCCGTGTGATCACCCAGGCAGATACCAATTACAGGGTTCAGATCACGGACCTTGATAAATATTACGTAAAAAACACAGAAGGACAAATGATCCCGTTGAGCACACTTGTGACTTACAAGGTTGCTGAAAGCGCCCCTCTGGTTTCCCATTTCAATCTTTTCAGGTCTGCCGAGTTTATTGGTAATCCAAAACCAGGTTATAGCAGCGGCCAGGCCATCCAGGCTTTCAAAGAAGTCGCAGAAAAGGTGTTGCCAGCCGGTTATGGTTATGAATTTGCCGGTCTTACCAGACAGGAAATTGATTCAGGTAATAAGTCAATTGCCATCTTTGCCTTGTCCATTATGTTTGTGTTCCTGTTCCTTGCTGCTTTATACGAGAGCTGGTCGGTCCCTTTCTCTGTAATGCTGTCGGTTCCATTAGGAGCATTTGGTGCGATCCTTGCCTTGCTGTTATTGCCTAAACTGGACAATAATGTTTATGCCCAGATCGGATTGATCACCCTCATAGGTTTGGCAGCCAAAAATGCCATTCTTATCGTAGAGTTTGCAAAAGAACGTGTAGATGTTGGAATGGAAGTGGTGAAAGCCACAATTGAAGCTGTAAGCTTACGTCTCCGCCCGATTATCATGACCTCAATGGCGTTTATTCTGGGAGTAATGCCGCTGGTATTTGCATCTGGTGCAGGAGCAGTAGCAAGACAAACGATTGGCTGGACGGTTTTAGGTGGTATGTTAGCAGCAACCAGTATGGCTATCTTCGTAGTGCCAGTGTTGTATGTTGTCATCACCAAACTAGCCTATGGCAAAAAGAAATTAGCTGAGTTAGAAGCAAGTTATAAGCCAGAGGACCATGGCCATTGATCAGTGGTTTAAAATTCTATAATGAATTAAAAATCGGGCGCTTTATGGGCGCCTGATTTTTTTTTGCGGGTAGAATCTGATGAAGGAAAGATTGAATTAAAGAGATTTGCTTTCTGCTAAATCCTATCTGGTAATTGAGTGACATTTTAAAATAAATAAATTTTTATTACTATATACAACATTAACTATTTCGAGCGCAAGCCGCTCTTCGAGTCTATCGACGGCGCCATCGCCGGCGCCGCGGCCCACGCCCGCGACAAGGCCGCCGGCCAGCACTCGTTCCTCGACGTGC
>JANYCH010000133.1 GCA_025360395.1 Cytophagales bacterium
CTCGCATTTTGCCAACCAGCAAATACTATAACCGGCCAACCTTCAAATTGCAATCTGACATGCATACCAGTTCTGATCAAAGGCAGATCTATTGGCCTGACAAATATTTCAGCAGCATTTTCTCTGTCCAAAGGCAAAATATTAACAATTGGCTCATTCTCTTTTATTATATCTCCTAATCCTGCCTGAGTTGCTTTGATAACATAACCATCTTGTGGGGCTAGAATATGATAAAATCCACTCCGCAGTCGTGTGCTTTCTAATTCATTTTCCATTTTCGAAATCTCTGCTTCCAGGGAGAAAACATAGGACATGGTAGATTCAAGCTCTGCCTGAGCCTTGTAAATTTTATCCTGATATTCCGCTCTGATAGATTGAAGTTCAATCTTAGCATTCAGCCATTCCTGGCGTGTAGAAGCAAGCTTATTTTGCATAGAAACCAGTTTCGCCGAATTCTCTTGTAGTTTGGATCTTTTAGTTTCCATTTCAGTCAGAGATTTCAATCCTTGCTTAAACAAGCCTTCGCTTCTTTCTAATTGCTTTTTCTGGATCTCATTATCATAAATCATGGCCTCCAGATCAGTACTATCACTAATTACTTTTTGTCTGCTTTGTCGGTATTTATTCTTAGCCTTTTGATAGCTCAGGTCGCTTGATTGTCTCAGTATGGCAACCTGGTCTTTATAAGCTTGAGCTTTAGCTTTGTTCGCCTGTATAGCGGATTTTTTTGAATCTACCTGAGTTCCCATTCTTTGTAATAATTTAGGGTCTAGATATTTCTCTTTTACCTCCATTAATGTTACAATGGTATCCCCTCTGTTTATTGTTTGACCTTCAATGACATGCCATTTTGAAATTTGCCCGGTTATAACACTAGGGATCTTCTGCGGACGGCTTTGAGGAGTAAATGCAGTTAATTTGCCATTTCCTTTAATATTTTGAGTCCAGGGAAGAAATAAACAAAGAAATACCGCTATTAAAATACCCCCGAACCACCAGGCAAACATCCGGCTATGCTTGGGCTCTTGGAGAAGTCTGAGAGAATAAAAGCGGTCTTTTTTAGGGAACAGATATTGCATAATTATATAAGTTCTTCAAAATATCCCTTCAAGTTCATTTCCTCAAAAGCCCCTTGATGACGAGTTGAACCGTTTTCTAATAATATAACCCTATCACAATGCTTCATTACGTCAGCATCATTAGAAAGAAAAATAACCGTCCATTCTCTTTTGTTATCAACTATCTTATCAAGAAGTTTACCTAATTGCCTTTTATCAAAATTTAATGATTCTATATTGATTAAAAGTAACTTTGGGCGCTTACAAATGGCCCTTGCTAATATGATCCTTTGAGTGAAATCTTCGTGAAAACCAGTTCCTGAACCTAATAGCTCTGTATTGATACCGTTAGGCAACCGATTAACAATATCACGCAAACCTGCCAACTCTAATCCCCAAAGTACAGATGTTATAGAAATATTGGTTTTACCCAACGTCACATTTTCCAAAATGGTCCCGAGAAATACATCCTCCTGAGATACATTATCACCAACATAGCTTATAAGACTGTTCTTGTTAATATTCCTCAATGGAATCCCATTGATATTCAGAATTCCTTCATAGCCTTTAAAATAACCAATTAAGATATTTGAAAGAGTAGTTTTACCACTTCCGGAAAATCCAGATATACAGACTCTTTCACCTGCCGCTATTTTTAAATTAATTCCATTTAATGCATAATTATCATTCTTATTGTATTTATATTTTAAATCCTGTGTTTCAATGGAAAGCCCGGCTTTCCCAATTAGGCTCTCTAGGTTTACACCACTTGGACTTTCAATTGGAATATCTAGAACAGCCCCAATTTTCTGAATTCCAGTAAGGACATCATACACAACATCTATTTTCAAAATAATTTTTTCAATTGCTGCCATTACCATGATGATTACAATCTCTGCAGCAATAAACTGCCCAAGGTTAATCTCTTCATTTATAGTAAGAACGCAGCCAAGAATAAGTAATCCACCTGTAACGAAGGTTTTAAAAAATATAAAGGTGATATACTGAACCGTCAAAACTTTGAAATGGTCCTGCCTTGATTGCAAATAGTTCATTACAAAATGGTCAGTTTTTTGCATGGGCATATTTGAGTATCCCGCTAACTTAAATGTACTCAACGCACGGGCCACTTCCTGGAGCCAATATGCTAGGGTATATTTGTATTTGGACTCTAGCATGCTCGTTTTAAATCCTTTATATGCTGAAAGTCTGATAATAACGAACAATATAGCCAGTAAGGCAATTCCGAAAACAATAAATGATATATGGTAGAATCCTAATAACAGAAGTCCTAATATTATCTGAACAAGGGCTACTGTAAATTCAACAAGGATATTTGAAACTCCCTTCTGCAAACTCACGGCTTCAAAAAACCTGTTTACCAGTTCGGGTGGATATTGTCCCTTTAAACTATCTAGCTTAAACCTTGGAACTCTATATGCAAATTCAAACGCAGTTCTTGCAAAAATTCTTTGCTGGATATGCTCCACCAATCTTATCTGCATAAATTGAAGACCACCATGAATTAACGAGCCCACCACAATTAAAAAGATAAGTACAGCAATTGAGGTGTTCATCTGCTGATTGGATACAAACCCAATAATTGCCTGAACTCCTAAAGGCAGGGTTAAACTAAAAAGTGAAGTAAATATTGAATAGGCATATATGTACGCAATTGCCTGCTTTTCATTTTCTAAAAATGAGAAAAAACGCATCAAAGGGTTAGGCTTTGGTGCTGAATGCTCTTTATGCTCCTCCCCGGGATTTGGGCCTGAATACGTTATTTCTTTAGGGAATGCAGTAAGAACAAATTTACCACTGGTATCATCTGTCTCCTTAATTATCTGGTGCTTATCAGCTATACTATCGATCCATTCATCTAATTTCCCTAATGGATTCTTATTATTTTTTCCTGTATAGGAATAAATTTTACCATCCCTTCCTTTGTTAATAAATTCGGGAACCCATTGCTCCTCATTATTTTTTTGAAATACTATAAAAGGAAATGAAAAGTCTCTGACAGCATGTTTTAAATCTTCGGGAGTTACAACATACCATAGATAGATAAGATCCAAAGAACCTCCAGTATCTACAAGCATATCAAGAAATTCAGTATGGTTTATTTGTTCCTTAAGCTGATATCCCTTTTCAAGTTCCATCATCACTTTAGGATCTTCCTTTACATGATAATGGCGGATAAAAGCCCGGTGAATAGAAGTGATGGCTTCTTTAGGAATCATTTAAAAATCTTTAGGAAGCGTAGATTTATAGCTTTCTCAACTTAACGACGAATATACATTTAAGTTTAACAAAGATTAAAATGGAATTAAAAAATTTACTCGCTTTTAATACGGACGTATAAATACGTAGGAATGAATTAGTAAGTTACTCTTCGTTTTCCCCATCGGTGAAGACGGTCCTATCAATATTATTTTTCTTAGAAGAGATTTCAGAAAGCAATTTATGTGAATTAAAAGCGGCTTCTTGTTCAGCTTTCTTTTTAGAATTTCCCTTGCCAGTTGCAACAGATTTATTTTCTACAAATACTTCTATTGTAAATAACTTCTGATGTCCAAACCCTTCTTCACTTACTGTTTCGAAACTAACGGCTTTGTTGTTTTTGATTGCCCACTCTAATATAATGCTTTTATAATTGGTATTATTTAATACTATATGATCGATGTCCAAATGATTGTAAATAAGCTTTCTAAGAATAAATTTCTTGGCTTTTACAAACCCATGATCAAGATAAATAGCTGCAATTAGAGCTTCTACAATATCACCATACATTGAAGAATGCTTTACAGATTTATTTCTTCTTTCAAACTCAATTAACTTATCAAGATCTATTTTTCTTGCAAGCTTATTGAGAGAATCTCCATTTACAATTCTTGACCTTACATCAGTCAAAAATCCTTCGTCTTTTTTTGGATATTTTTTAAAAAGATATTCGGCAACTGTTGCTCCTAAAATAGAATCACCTAAAAATTCTAATCTTTCGTAAGAATCTTCCTTTTCAAGACCCATGCTTACTACAGCAGATGGATGCCTGAAAGCCTGTTCATATAAATGAAGGTTTTTGGGCCAAAGGCCTGTAATAGCATGAACACGCTTTGCATAAGGTTTTTTCTCCTTAGGAAGAAAAAATGTATGCAGTTTTGCGAACACTAGTTATGCTTTTTAAATATTATAGAGCAATTATGACCCCCGAATCCAAAAGTGTTGCTTATAGCAAAGTCAATTTTACGGCTTTGTGCAACATTTAGCGTTAGGTTCAAGAGAGGATCAATCCTTTCGTCCCTGTTAAAGTTATTTATTGTAGGAGGTACCAGCTGATGCTTAAGAGCATATAAACTAGCAACAGCTTCTATTGCTCCTGCTGCACCTAACAAATGACCAGTCATAGATTTAGTTGAACTAATATTGAGCTTATAGCAATGTTCACCAAAAACTTTTTGAATAGCAGTGATTTCTGCAATATCTCCAAGGGGAGTTGAAGTGCCGTGAACATTAATGTAATCAATGTCCTCAATCCTTGTATTTCCGTCTTTTAGTGCACTTTT
>JANYCH010000161.1 GCA_025360395.1 Cytophagales bacterium
CTCAAATGCTCAAAGGTTACACAGAAAAAGAAATTATAGGAAAGCACTTCTCTGTTTTTTATTCAGAATTTGACAAGGCTCGGAAATATCCGGAGTATGAACTCGAGGAGGCTACTAAAGTAGGACGGTTTGAGGACGAAGGCTGGCGTTACAGAAAGGATGGAAGCACCTTCTTTGCTAATATATTAATCACTGCAGTTTATGATGACGACGGAAACCACATTGGTTTCTCAAAAATAACCAGGAACCTGACAGAAAAGAGGGAGGCCCAGGAATTATTAAGAAAAAGTGAAGAAAAATACCGGCTTCTTGTAGAAGGTGTGAGAGAATACGCCATCTTTTTACTTGATCCAGATGGTCTTATTGCCACCTGGAACGTAGGAGCCAAAAAACTTAAAGGTTATGAAGATTACGAAATAATCGGCAAGCATTTTTCTATTTTTTACACTGAAGAAAAAAGACAGCTCAAATATCCGGAGTATGAAATAGAGCAAGCTATTAAATACGGCAAGTTTGAAGATGAAGGGATCCGTGTAAAAAAAGATGGGACTACTTTTTATGCCAATGTAATCCTGACTGCACTGTACTCAAGCGGAAAACTGATTGGTTTTTCAAAGATAACGAGGGACCTGACAGAAAGGAAACAAGCTGAAGAAAAACTCTCCTTTCTCAACTCCCAACTCGAACTAAGGGTAAAAGAAAGAACGGAAGCGCTGAGCAAAATGGTCAAAAACCTCAAATCTATCAATGCCGACCTGGACAACTTTATTTACACTGCTTCCCACGATTTAAAAGCCCCTATTTCAAACATTGAAGGACTTTTGAACTCGCTGAAAGAAATTCTCAATGAAAATAATTTTATAAACGAAGACATCTCCCAGAATCTTAACATGATCAATGAATCGGTCGCCAGGTTCAAAAGCACGATCAAGGACCTGGCTACAGTCAACGAAAACCAGGTTGGCATAAACGATATTTCGGATATAGATATAAGAGAAGCTATTACTGAAACCATTTCCAGCATAGACCAGCTTGTTAAAGAATCAGGAGCTGAACTGATATTGGACCTTCGGAACAAATACCTGAAATTCTCTAAAATTCATTTGAGAAGTATGATTTATAACCTTCTTTCAAATGCTATAAAATACCGGTCTCCGGAAAGAAAGCTGGTTATCAACCTGAATACATTTATTAAAAACAAGCACTTTGTCATTGAAGTGAAAGACAATGGCTTGGGCTTCAAAGAAGAAAACAAGGAAAAAATTTTCCAGCTGTTCCAGAGACTGCATACACATCAGGAAGGATCGGGAATTGGATTGTATATCATTAAAAAAATAGTTGACAACGCCGGCGGAAGCATTCAAGTTGAAAGTGAACCCAATAAAGGTGCCTGCTTCCGGATTATGCTTCCATTATAAAAAACACCATCTAGACAGATGAAATCCTGGATTTGCGAATCCAAGAAAGCAAAGGATAATTATTAGGATCAGTAAGGCCTTACTGAATTTTGCTTCACCAATTTAGGGCACGTGCAAGGCTAGGAAAAAACGGTATGGTTTTTTGGTCTTATCATCAAAAACAAATATGGAAAAGTCGAGATTTGATCAGCTGATGAGGCAATACCCTAATTGGGTTGCAGAAGGAAACCCGCAAGAGGTTTTTACCTTTTTTGATGGCACTTATACGCACAAAGGCGGTGTAAGAACAACAAATGAAGAAGGTAATTACCACCTTGAGGAAAATGAAAATGGCATAAAGATAGAGATGGAGGTTTCAGGCCTGAGAAATTTTATCAATGAAGATATGCGAGCAGAGTTTCCTGTCATCCAGCTATTTCCTATTGATGGAAATGAGGGGGAAGTGCGATTTCTTGTTCCGAAGCGGTAATTATTTATTTATCTCCGGCCCTCATATCCGTAGTTAAAATCTTAGCTACGGATAAATTTAATCTGAAGGCTGGAAACGATAAGAGAATGCGGGGAGAATAGTCTTAATTGTTAATTTCCAATTATTAATTAATAGACAAGTTATAAAGCCCTTTAGCTTCTTCAATCATATTCAGAATTGCCTGTCTCTGCTTCTTAAAACGGCTTTCTTCTGAAGGTAGCAGCACCAGTATTTCCTTTTCAAAAGTAATGATAAAACGGGCCCACTTTAGGTTGTCCCAGGTTCTTTCCAGTACAGACATGTTGTTTCGAAGTCGTTTTGCCTGGATTTTAAATGCCTTTTCCCGGTTGTTTATAAACCTTGTAAGACGTTCACGGTATGTAAGTTGTGCCTTTTCCATATATCTTAAGCCTGGTTTTGTAAGCTTTTCAAAGAAGAATGAAGATGCAATATTCAGCATAACAATATTTCCACGTTAAATGACGATGGTCGTGGTGAACAATATAATTTTATGCCATTGATGAAATATATGTTTGAATTGGAAATCAGCATACATTAGCTTTATATGTATAAATTTCAGGGCAAGACAAACCCATCAAAGAGTAAGAAGAAAAAACCCTTTTATCCCAACAAGTTATTTATCTTATGTTGTACATCAAACGGCTTTCATGAAACCCCTTAGCATTAAATTTAGCATTGCATTTCTGTTAGTTATTCACTTTGCTTATTCTCAGGCTTTTCAGCCTGTTTCCGGGCCCTTAAGCAACCTGAACAACAATTTCCATAAAGATTATAACGGACTGGTTAAGAAAACAATGGAAGGTTTTGGCAAAGGCAGCCATCCGGTTATGGTTTTTACAGGGGACACCCTCATCCTGCTTGACAAAGGCAAAAGGACAGCCATGCGGATTATCCCTATAGCATATCACCAGTTAAAAGCATTTGACCATTTGCCCTTGGGAATATTTACACTTATAAAATCATGGCAGGAAGGAGCCTTATCTGAAAAACAAAAGATACAATTAACGGAACACTTGCGGGAAATCGATAAAGTAAAGGAAGAACTGAAAAAGCTCGGTTTCAGTGAAAAATTGGCGGAGAATCAGCTCGCGATACTGAACAGATCCCAAACCTACCTGAACAACATCATCAAAACCGGGACCCTTGACTGGAACAGGAACAATGAATACGCAAAGGAAATGAGCAAGTTCCAGCTTGTAAATGCCGATGAAGCGGCCAGACTCGAAATTACCAACCTCCATAACCAGGTGAGCAAATGGCGTCAAACTGTGGACACCTCCTCCTTTAAAAATCTGTATGTGGTAATAGGAAGTTCCCACCAGGCCAGGTACCGTGAGCTTACAGTGCAGTATTTTGATAAAGTGCTGAATGAAAATTCTGCTGCGACAGCACTTACAGAAAACAGGCTGGTTTTTGCAGAATCTGTATTTGATGAAAAAGGATGCCTTTCTATGCTCGCGCGCCACATGATAGACCAGGAAATAGGCCAGCAATTTTTTGGTGACAAGTTCCGGATGCAAAGGGAC
>JANYCH010000296.1 GCA_025360395.1 Cytophagales bacterium
AGGAGCAAAGCACGGTTAGATCCAGATAAGTTAACGAGCTTCTTTTGAAAATTCTTTAATATCTTTTCAAACATAAGTAAATATAATCCTTAATATATTCTGTTCCTGAACTCCCTTAAAAACAAAAAGTGATGCTATTAACATCACTTTTCAAATTCTAATCCGGAAAACAATTACATTACAGGTGGTTCATTTCCACCGGCAATGCTTTCTCTCATACTGGTATCGGCCTGGGTATTTTTCATTTTGTAATAATCCATCACACCAAGATTGCCCTTCCTGAAAGCTTCAGCCATTGCCAATGGAACTTCTGCTTCGGCTTCAATTACTTTTGCCCTTGCTTCCTGTGCTTTTGCCCTCATTTCCTGTTCGAGAGCAACAGCCATAGCCCGTCTTTCTTCTGCTTTTGCTTCAGCTACTTTTAAATCGGCATTAGCCTGATCTATTTGCAATTTTGCTCCAATATTCATTCCTACATCTACATCAGCAATGTCTATTGAAAGGATTTCAAATTTAGTCCCTGCGTCCAGGCCCTTTGCCAAAACAAGCTTAGATATGTTATCAGGATTAGCAAGCACTTCTCTATGAGATTTAGATGATCCTATAGAAGTTACAATACCCTCTCCTACTCTAGCCAAAATGGTTTCCTCACCAGCACCTCCAACCAATTGTGCAATATTGGCACGCAAGGTAACTCTTGCCTTGGCTATCAATTGTATACCATCCTGTGCCACTGCTGCAACATTTGGAGTATTAATCACCTGAGGATTAACCGAAGTTTGTACGGCTTCAAAAACGTCCCTTCCTGCAAGATCAATTGCAGTTGCTTGTTTGAATGTTAATGGAATATTTGCCTTGTCAGCTGAAATCAAGGCTTTAATTACATTTCCAACATTTCCGCCCGCAAGAAAATGTGTTTCCAATTCTTCAACAGTAAGATTTAGTCCGGCTTTGGTAGAAGTAATCATACTTTCCACTATCAGACGCGGAGGAACCTTTCTTATACGCATAAATACCAGGTTGAACAAACCAATTTTTACTCCTGAGAACAACGCGGTGACCCATAATCCTATTGGAACAAAATAGAAAAATAACCAAAGGGCAATGAATCCAAAAAATACTGCAAACAAAATAAATACCATATTCATAATCTAAACATTAAGTGGTTCAACAAATATTTTATTGTGGTTGATTTTTACAATCTTAACCAATGTAGCGGTATTTATCCAATTGCTAACTGAAGTAACTTCAAATATTCCAATGTTAAATTCAGCCTTGCCAACTGGTTTTATATCGGATACGGTTTTACCTTCCATTCCGATTTTAATTTCGATAATCAGGCCATCATTTACTTTAGATGTATTCACATTTTTATTAGCAAAGTGCATCCACATCTGTGAACGGAACGAAAAATATATAGCCAGCACAAAAACACAAATTGTTCCTATAAGCACATAATGACCTTTTGCACTGCCAAAAATATTATAAGAGGAGAATATAGCAGTTATGGCAAAGGCAAAACCAAATAATCCAACAATTGTAGTCCCTGGAATAAAAAGGACTTCAACAATGATGAACAACAATCCAGCGAACAACAATGATAAAATCAATATCCAATCCCACATAATCTTATTTTATTTGAGCCATCTTGGTTTTTACCGACTCTACAGCTTTTTTCATCTTAATTGTTTCCAATGAATCTTGTTTTTGCTCCAGCTTGTTCATTTCGAGATCCTTTACTAATTGAATAGAATCCATTTTTGTCTCTTTCAATTTTTCAAGCAATTCCTTTTTATCATCTTTATTTCGCTGTATTTTATTTCTTATTTTCAATTCTGCAGAAACTGTACGTTCATATTCTCTTGTGCTTTTTGCAAGAACCTTTTCAGCTTCTTCCACCTGAATTAAATAATCTGAACGGTAAATATCAACGGCAAACTGATACAAAATCTGCTCTAGTTGGTCTGCTTTAGGATGCTTTTTTGTAATAAACTCAGTGCCAAGGTCGATCGCCATCCAAACTTCCACACCTTGCTTTGCCTTTTCTGTTACTTTGGAATAAATCCTAACCGGCTGACCCGAAATATTTGGCACTACAGCTTCAGTTACGATATATTCATTTTGTCTAGAATCCACCTTCCCAAATTCTTTTAATTTTTTTGACCAGGCTTTGTCGACAAAAGGTTCTTCCAGCAGGATAAGTACGGCGAAACCCTTCCTTTGAAGTTTTTCTAGCTTTTCTTCTTTTTCGTAAACCTTAATAATGGGTAAACTTCCCTGAAAAGAAAATAATGTAAGCACACAAAAACCCAGAAATAATTTTTTCATGCAAAAAGTAGAGTTTAATTATCCGAAATATCAATAAAATAAGGCAATAATTAATCAGCCATAAATGTAAGATATTAGCCAAAAGTCCTTTTAACTATCCAACCAATTCCTGCAAAACTAAGAACAGCAAGAAAAATAGCAATCCATAATGTATAATCCGATTTAAGGTCGTCAACAGAATTAATACTTATGAAATTTCTACCTACATAAACAGCAAAAACTGTTCTTGGCACCATCCCAATCATACTTCCAAACATATACTTGCCAAAAGGAAACCTTACAATAGCAAACACCGCGTTTAATACTGCAAACGGCAATGCAGGTGATAATCTGCACAAAGCAGCAATCCATAACCCTGAATTTTCTAATTTCTTTTTAAAGGAAATTATATCATACTTCTCCTGGAAAAACTCTACCAATTTCCCATTGTCTATCCAGCCACATATAGCATAACCCAATGCACAGGCAATTGTATAGGAGAACAAGAGAAGAGGCAAAGCCATCCATCCAAGAACATATCCAAGAAGCAATGAATATACGGTAGTAGGTATAAAACCTATCGCCAGGACCATGGCTGAAAGTAAATTGAAAGCCAATAAAAGCACTAATGGAAAGCTTCTTATTTCATCAACATTATGAATAACTATACCTGATACAATACTTCCCATTAGAGAAGGCATTATACCAAAATATATAATTATAAAAAAAGACCTCTTATTGCGTAACCAAAGACTTTTCAACATTTGGCAAATTAAAAACCTTTTGTGTAATTATAATTTTTAACCTTTAGTATCCGTTACATTATTAATTTTGATCCAGTTTTAACCTCAACAGTTAAATAAAAATTACTAAATGAAATTCTTCACTTTTCTTTTTGCCTTTTGTCTTGCTTTTAACTTAACTCAAGCCCAAACAGACAGTCTGATATACAGAAGCTATAACTTATCAAAAATCACTGATTCGATTAATTTAAAAGCCAAAGGATATTATTTACTAAAAATCAATGATTTAAGAATTAATAAAAAGAATTTAGGATCATTAAAAGTAAGGTCATTAAAACAAACAGTAACAACTGAAGACAGTCTGCAAGTTTATTTCCAACATGTTTTCTACCCTCGCTCACCTTTAGATTCCAATTTAAAACCGATAATAATCAACATTGAAAAACTAAGGACATTTGCCTCAACTAATGGAAATATAGATCAGGCCGAATTGTATATAAAATTAAATGTTCAAACCATACAGAACAACAATCTTCAAATTATTCATGATTTTGAAAGAACATTCAATTACCAGAAAATATCAAGGCCGGAATTTCTTAAAAGCTTTATTTTTAACTCCCTTTCAATATCACTGGCCACAATGCCTGCATTTATTAAAACAATAAGAAATAAACCATTAAATACGCCAAAGTCCATTACCACTACTACACCACAAAATATTTATATTATTCCATATCCTGCTTCGCTTAAATTTTCAAATCCTGAATTCTATATCGCAAAAGTTAAAGATCACAGGCTTAATAAAAGCAATGAAGGAAATGTATACCAAGGTTATTTCAATAGAAACGCCATTGCAAAATTAGACTCAGGATTGGAAAAATACCTCTTAACTGCGTTGTCAACAGATTCTCAAATTAACAAAAAACCTGCGACCATGCATGTTTATGATTTCAAGTGCCAAGAGAATCTTAGCAACATGAATGAAAACGCAGTATTTTCATTAAGAGCAAACATTACGATAGATAGCCTTGAAAAACAATATATTATTCACAAAAGCATTGTTAAAACAGATACTTTCTTAGATGCTGATATTACTAAGTTTTGGCCACAAATTATTAGTCAAGGTTTTAATAAATTCTTAATAAACTTTCCTTCTGAAAAAACGAGAATTCCTTTAGACACCACAAAACATAGTCTATCGGAGGAAATTGTTATTAAAAAAACCTTAAAAAGAAATTATTATTATCAGGATGATGAAATTAAAAAATTAAGTGAATTCAATTACATTTTTTCGAAATCAAAAGACGATTCTCTTAAATTAATTTACAACAGAGGTAAAATACTAACCCGTACTGGACGATCATTCATGGGAATTGGGGCCGTAATGTTTGTAATACCCTTACTGGATTTCATGAGATATGAAAACCCAAGTCTGAAAAACTGGTACAATGATGAAAAGGCTAATATAAATGGATTTGGAAAGAAAACTTTAGTTCAAGGTAGCATAGCAATCTTTGCTTCGGGTCTTCTTTTAAAATGGATAGGAAAGAGTCTTATAACAAAGGCTGTTTCCAGACATAACAAAGCAGCCTTCGAAAGACTTAGTTTTAATATACACTCTGGCCTTAATAATTCAGGCTATACTTTTAACCTCGGAATTATGCTTGGACAGGCAAAATAATATTATGCCTTTACTTTGATATCATTTCCGAGGAAATGCAGAAATGTATCACCTCTTAATCCCAATCTTATAGTTTCAAGAGGAATAACTTCATTGGGGGAAATATTTCCAAGATTAACGTTTGCACCAAGCAGTTTTACAAACCAAACTTGTTGTGATTTTTGTGGTGCTTCCCAAATAATGCTTTCATTTGGTATTTGAGTTAATATTTCTTCTACCAGACCTGAACGTACTTCACCAGTTGAGCGAAATAAACCTACATTGCCGCCTTCCCTTGCTTCGCCAATAACTTTCCAGGCACCTGCCTCTAATTCTGCTTTCATTAAAGCAATCCACTTGTAAGGAGGAATTATTTTTTGATCATCTTTTGAGCCCACTTCTGATAGAACTGTGAAATTTTTGGCTAGTTTCCTTATGTACTCACATTTCTCATCGTGAGGGAGTTCTATTGAACCATCAGAAACTTCAACATATTCAATACCATATTGATTAAGCGTCTTCAGGTATTCCTCAAATTGGCCCCTGATAATAAAAGCTTCAAACAATGTTCCACCCAGGTACAAAGGGATTCCAGCATCTTTGTATAATTTTATTTTCTCCTTTAGCTTAGAAGTTAAATAAGAAGTACACCAACCAAGTTTAACTATATCAATATAATCACTGCTAACATCAAGGAAGTCTTCAACTTGTCTAAAACTTAAACCTTTGTCCATGGCCATAGT
>JANYCH010000318.1 GCA_025360395.1 Cytophagales bacterium
AGTGTCCCTGTCATGAAATTGCTTTAGAAACTCAATCTCATTTTGACCTTTAAATGATAAAAAATCCTCCATGTCGAATTTGTGTTAACCAAAGAAAGTTACGAAAATTTTAGATAAACGTAATTATCTGGGCTCTACTATGAATATAAATGGGTTTTGTTTAAGCATTCAGCAATAAGTTCGTAATTTTAGCAGTTGTTTTTCTGATGAAAAGAATTTACCCGTTTGGTGTTAGCCTTTTGCTTTTTATTGGGTATTCAAGTGCTTATTCCCAGCTACTTTTTGATCTTGTCCCGAAACAAAATGCGGTATCTTTTAGTAATGGAATAAACCGTTATCAGCCTTTTACTACCTTAAGCTATGCAAGAGGTGTGCATATCAATCTTTTCAATATTCTGAAGGATGATGTTACTCTATTCCTTGATTTTTCTGAAAGGTCAAATTTTAAAAATGACAATGCTTTCCGGATAACTTATGGTGGTCAGGGAAATATTTTTCAGATCAGGTCTTTCCATTTTATTTTCAGGAAAACATTTGGCATAACCTGGTACAGGCTCCCAAATGCTGTAAAAGCAACTTTTGTAGGAGCTGAATTTGAACTGATGCCTGGTTTTTATAAGAAAAAATATTTTGCTGCGCTGGACCTATACTATGGAGATAACCTTCGCGGATACCTGACTAATACCGGAGATACAGAAGATGTGTTGAAAGAATTGGGAAAAGGATGGTTTAAACCTCACCTGGCAACTTTTCGTACAGGCATCAACCTTGGCTATCACATCAATGATCACTGGACAGTTTATGGAAATTTTGATTTTTTTGTTGCCCGGCCAAAATCCTCCGAATCGTATTATCCCATTACCCCGTTGCTTTATGGGTATGTTGGGATTAATTATGTTTTCCCTGTTTTAAAAACACAAGAGGTTAAGCCATAAACCCAACTCTTTTTAAAATTATTTCGTCAGGTTCAATGGTGGCCCTACAACTTTCATGTCGTGTTCAGCAAAAACCTTGGCAACTTCTTCTTTTTTTGGAGGTGCTGTCCATTCTGAGGTGACTTTAAAAAATGACTCCATTTTTCCGGCTGGCAAATAAGATACAATCATTTTTCCTTTTTCTGACAACTGAATAAATGCATGTGGAACTTTTTTAGGCAAGAAAATAGTGTCACCTGCTTTCATTTGAAATTTCTCTTCTCCCACCTGGAAATAGTATTCACCTTCAATAACGTAAAACCACTCGTCCTGAAAAGGATGGATGTGTAAAGGCGGTCCACCATTTGGAGTCAGGCCGATTTGCTCAAATACAGCAATACCATTCTCAGTATCAGATCCGGCAATTTTAATATCCAGCACATTCATAGTGACACCTTTCATTTTAAGATGCGCTCCATGTCGAGGTTCTCCCGCATTCACTTTAAAACCCTTATCTGTTCTGGAAAAAAAGATGTTTTTAACCTTACCAATAAAACTCAGGGGTAAAACTGAAAGTGTTGTGAATAAAAACTGTTGCCTTTTCACCGTAAATGTTTTTATAGTTTACAGCCCTAAGCTAGTTTATTCATTTGACTTCCCCTAACCCTACCACACTTGACAAAATCTTCACTGGCACGTTTTTTATCAAAAAACTTCATGGCCAATAAGGGCTATTAAAACTTAATCGAACTAAAATATGCTGGCAATGAATTACCGCGGGCCATTCAGGATCCGTGCAGATAAAAACAAACCTCATCCTGAAATCCTGCATCCGGAAGATGCTATTGTGAGGGTAACACGTTCTTGTATTTGTGGGTCTGACCTGCACCTTTATCATGGTCTTGTGCCAGATACCAGGGTAGGAAGTACTTTCGGCCATGAATTTGTCGGAGTTGTAGAAGAAATCGGTTCAGGTGTTACCAACATTAAAGTAGGTGACAATGTATTGGTACCTTTTAATATATCATGCGGAAAATGTGCTTTCTGTAAGCAAGGATTATTTGGAAACTGCCATGAATCAAACCCAGAAGCAACTGCTGTCGGCGGGATCTTTGGATATTCACATACAGCAGGGGGCTTTGATGGCGGCCAGGCTGAATATGTAAGAGTTCCCTATGCCAATGTAGGTCCCTCGGTTATCCCTGCCGGAATGGATCCGGACGATGCAGTCTTACTTACTGATGTTGTACCAACCGGGTACCAGGCAGCTGAAATGGCTGGTATAAAGGAAGGTGATACGGTAGTGGTTTTCGGCGCAGGCCCAATAGGCATTATGGCCGCAAAATGTGCCTGGCTCTTTGGAGCAGCCCGTGTAATTATCATTGACCATATAGATTACAGGCTAGAGTTTGCCAAAAACTATGCAAACGCAGAACCCTACAATTTTAAGTCTCTTGGTGATGTAGTGTTGTTCCTGAAAAAAACTACAGATTGGCTTGGTGCAGATGTTTGCATCGATGCGGTTGGCTGTGAAGCTGCCGGAAGTACTGCGCAAACCATTACAGGCAGAAAACTATTACTTCAGGCCGGTTCTGCTACAGCTCTGCATTGGGCAATCAACTCAGTGAAAAAGGGGGGTATTGTCTCAATAGTAGGCGTTTATGGCCCAACAGGTAATTTAATCCCGATCGGAAATGTGGTAAATAAAGGCTTGACAGTCCGTGCAAACCAGGCATCGGTAAAACGATTGCTTCCAAGACTAATAGAACATGTTCAGCAGGGAAGAATTGACCCAAAAGGTCTTATTACCCATAGGATCCCGATGGAGGAAGTGGCAGATGCCTACCATATTTTCTCAACCAAACTGGACAATTGCATTAAAAT
>JANYCH010000399.1 GCA_025360395.1 Cytophagales bacterium
ATGATCCTGAATTTAGAATCAATGTAATTTTCAAATTTATAATCGTACCTGTCCAAATGATCCGGTGTGATATTCATTAAAACCGCAATATCCGGCCTGAAATTAAAGCAGTGGTCAAGTTGGAAACTGCTTAATTCAAGAACCCAGAAATCATAAGGGTTATCTATGGCTTTTCTTGCAAAGCTTTCCCCGATATTACCACCCAGGCCAACTTTAAATCCTGCTTCTTTCAAAATATGATAGATCAGGCTGGTGGTAGTAGTTTTGCCATTGCTTCCTGTAATGGCTATTATCTTTCCTTTAGAATATTTAAAGGCAAATTCTATTTCAGAAATTACCTGAATTCCTTGAGCATAGATCTTTTTCATGATCTCAGCTTTATCAGGTATTCCCGGGCTTTTTATGATCAGGTCTGCATCTGCAATTACTTCCCAGGTATGGGCACCTTCTTCATATGGAATCAGGTTTTTTACGAGTTCTTCTTTATGTTCCTTTTTTATCTCACCAGAATCTGAAACAAAAACGTCAAAACCCTGAGACTTCGCTAAAAGCGCAGCCCCAGTTCCGCTTTCGCCGGAACCCAGGATGATGATATTTTTGAAGGATTTTGTCATAAAGTCTATCGTAATTTCAAGGTAGCTAAGGTTACTATTGATAGAAGTACACCAACTATTAAAAATCTTATGACAATTTTCGATTCGTGAAAACCGCCTTTCTGATAATGATGATGCAATGGTGACATCCGGAATAATCTGTTTGCCCTTGCATATTCAATTCCGCGCTTCTTCTTTTGGTATTTGAAATAACTAACCTGCAACATCACTGACAGATTTTCTATCAGGAATATTCCGCATAGAACAGGTATCAAAAGCTCTTTTCTTAAGCATAAAGCCATCGTGGCAATGCAACCTCCCAACATCAGGCTTCCTGTATCTCCCATGAAAATCTGGGCCGGATAGGAATTATACCAAAGGAAGCCAATGCAGGCCCCGGTAAAGGCAGCGCAGTAAATAACCAATTCACCTGAATTCGGAATGTACATTATGTTCAGATAGTCAGCGAAAATGGCATTTCCCGACAGATAAGCTAAAATCATCAAGGTCAAGCCGATAATAGCAGAGGTACCTGCAGCAAGTCCGTCAATCCCATCAGTAATGTTGGCGCCGTTGGAAACAGCTGTGATTATAAAGACCACAACTAAAACATAAATGACCCAGGTATAATCAGGGTTTAACCAGCCAAGTATTAGGTTGTAATCAAACTCATTGTCCTTTAAAAATGGAATAGAGGTGATCATAGATTTTACATCGTGGTAAAGGGATGAAACCCTTGTCATGGATACAAAGCCTGAATCGCCATGCACATATTCCCTTACCACAACGAATCGGTTGAAGTATAAAATAAGCCCTACAACTATCCCAATGCCGATTTGGCCAATTATTTTGAATTTTCCGTGTAAGCCTTCTTTGTTCTTTTTGAAAACCTTTATGTAATCGTCAATAAATCCAACGATTGCCATCCATACTGTAGCAATCAATAAAATGATGATATAAACACTGCTTAAACGGGCAAATAATAAGGTTGGGATAAGAATGGAAATGAGGATCATAATTCCACCCATAGTTGGTGTACCGGTTTTTTCTACTTGCCCAGCCAAACCTAGTTCCCTTACTGACTCGCCTACCTGCTTTGCCCTTAAAAAGTTGATCAGTTTTTTGCCATAAATAAGCGAGATAAGCAATGAGAAAATCATAGCCATCGATGCCCTGAAGGAGATGTATTGAAATACACCTGCCCCGAAAAAATCAAAGTGTTCTTCTATATAATCAAAAAAGTAGTAAAGCATATTATCCTTTATTTTCCTCGTGCTTATTACCTGAAATATTGTTTTTCAAAATTTCCTGCCTGTTCTCTAATTCTCTTTGGCGGGTATCAATTATTTTATCGTTTCCCCTTTCTTTTTTAATTGCTTCAATAAGACTTTCTGATTCACCTGAGTTTATCAGTTGTTCAAACAAATCCATGATCGGTACTTTTTTTAAGTCTTTGTCTTTCATGTTATTTCAAATATTCTGTCACAATCTTTTTATCATCAAAAGGATGTTTTATCCCTTTTATTTCCTGGTAATCTTCATGCCCTTTACCCGCTATGAGGATAATATCCCCTGGTTTGGCAAGCATACAAGCTGTCTTTATAGCTTCTTTTCTGTCAACAATGGTCAGTGTCTTTTTCTTGTCTGCAAGCTTTAAACCGGCTTCCATTTGGTTCAGGATTTCAGTTGGCTCCTCATTTCTTGGATTATCAGAAGTCAGGACAGCCTTGTCGCTGAATCTTGCCGCTATTTGGGCCATTATAGGCCTTTTAGTTGCATCTCTGTTTCCGCCACAACCCACAACGGTAATAATCTGCTCCTTGCCTGAACGCAAATCCTGGATAGTCTGAAGCACATTTTCCAAAGCATCAGGTGTGTGGGCGTAATCTATTATAGCTGTAATCTTGTCTTTTGAAATGAATTGCTCAAAACGGCCTCTGGCACCTTCTAATGCTGAAAGTTTTGCCAGTACTTCATCCGGTTCTTCTCCTAGCAGCACGCCTACAGCGTAAACTCCAAGCAGGTTATATGCATTGAAATTGCCGATAAGCCTGAACCAGATCCTCTTGTTTTCAATTTCCATTTCCAAACCGTGGAGCGTGTTTTCAAGAAGTTTTCCTTTAAAATCAGCCGGTTTGGTCAAGGCAAAAGTTTGAATTTTTGCTTTGGTATTCTGGACCATTACTTTGCCGCGTTTGTCGTCAATATTGGTCAAAGCAAAAGCAGTGGATGGCAACTCATCAAACAATTTTTTCTTTGCAGCTATGTAATTGTCAAATGTCACATGATAATCAAGATGATCGTGGGTGATGTTGGTAAAAACAGCACCATCAAGGTCCAGACCAGCAATCCTTTCCTGCTGGATTGCATGTGAACTCGCCTCAATAAAGCAATGAGTGCAACCAGCTTCAAGCATTTTGGCAAGAAGTGAATTGAGTTGCAAGGGATCTGGAGTTGTATGTGTTGCAGGAACAACCTGCTCCATTATTTTATTTTCTACTGTTGAAAGAAGACCGGTTTTGTGGCCCAGGTCCATAAATAATTTCCATAGCAGAGTAGCATTGGTGGTTTTGCCGTTGGTACCAGTTATAGCGACCAGTTTAAGTTTGGAGGATGGGTTTCCATAGAAATTGGAAGCCATTATCCCTAGGGCTTTTGCAGAACTTTTGACCTGGATATAAGTAATACCTGCTATTAATTCTTCAGGCATGATTTCACAAACTATTGCTTTCGCCCCTTTTTCAATGGTAGAAGGTATGAACTGGTGGCCATCAACCTGTGTGCCTGATACTGCTACAAACACACAGTTTTGTTCCGCTTTGCGTGAATCAAACTGTATAGAACCAATTTCTATTTCCGTATTACCGGAAACCGAAACAAGGTTTGTTTTGTACAATATGTCTTTTAGTATTTTCAATTATTTATATCCTATTGGTTTACGTTTCTGTTTCTCCGGGTCCATTAATTCCTTTATTGCTCCAAATACTACTTGAAATTGCTCGTCGTATTTGCTTTCCATTTCATTCAACTTTTGCGCCAGGTCCTTATGAGTTCTTACCATTTCTCGTAGATTTACAAATGCCCGAACAACATAAATGCTAATCTGAGCAGCTGTATCGCTGTTAATAATAGAAGCAGCCATCAATGCACCATGTTCTGTGAAAACAAATGGTAATGCCGGTGAAAATTTTAATTGAGAAAGATGTTCTGATGAATCTATAATTATCTTTTTTTCTTCCTTTGTCAATTGAAACATAAAGTCTTCAGGGAATCTATTGATATTTCTTCTTACTTGCTCCCTTAATCTTTTGACAGTAATTCCATACACTTCTGCTAAATCCATATCAGCAATAACATTTTTCCCTCTTACAGTCAAAATGGTATTCACAATCCGGTTCTCAGGAATTATTTGAATTTTGTCTTTCATTACTTTCAATTTAAGGTTGCCGCATTTTGCGGCGACCTCCTTATATTTAACTATTTAATTTTCAATATTTTAACTTAAACTTGAGTTAGGTTGCCGCATTTTGCGGCGACCTCACCCCAGTTTTAAATGAATAGTCCAACCTTTTACAATTTTTTGTCCAGGAATAAGAGATTGTTGTACAACCCTTCCCGAACCAGAATACTCAACCCTCAATCCGTTATTTCCTAAAACATACATCGCATCTTTTAGTGTAAATCCTTTGCAGTCAGGTACCAATTCTTTTCTTACCACTCTGTTTTGCCAAACTATTGCATTGTTTCGGGGAACAGCTGCTACCCAGTCTTCTTTTTCATTGGCGTGATTTGAAATGCCGAAATGATTGCACAAATAGCGGAGGTCTTCGAGAAATCCGGCTTTTACCATAGGGAAAATGCCTTCTTTGTCAAAGAATTTTTTTTCTTCAAGCAGCTTGTGCATTTCTTTATCGGTAGCATAAACCTTGTCGGCTATTTCCTTGAAAACCGGGGCGGCAACATCAGCTCCGTATTGGTTATAGCCTTTAGGATTGTCAATCACCACGATGCAGCTGTATTTTGGTTTGTCGGCCGGAAAATAGCCCGCAAACGAAGTATAGTAAGTTTTAGTATATCTTCCTTTTACAAGTCTCTGAGCCGTTCCAGTTTTGCCTGCTATTTTATAATGTGTCCCCGCTATATTTTTAGCTGTACCAGATACCACTACTTCTTCCAGCATTTCCCGGGCTTTTGCCAGCGTTTTTTCTGAACAGATTTTCTCAACGATTTCATCTGTCTTATATTTTTCAAGAATTTTATCTGCCTTCCTTACTTCTTTCACAATGATGGGTTTGATCATTTTACCATCATTGGCCACTGCATTATAAAGACATAGTGTATGTATAGGGGCAAGTTTCATTTCATATCCATGACAAATCCAGGGAAGAGAAATCCCGCTCCAGCTACTGTCATATGTATTTTTGATATAAGGTTGGGCCTCTCCTGCCATTTGGAATCCAACTTTTTTTCCTAATCCGAATTTTTGCAGGTAATCAATGTATTTCTGAGGCTTGTTACCAAAATGGTCTACTACTAATTTAGCAATTCCTATGTTGGAAGAATAAGCAAATGCTTCCTTAACAGTTAAGGTGCCATAGCCTTCTGGTTTAGAGTCTACCATAATCCTATCGTAAAAAGCATGCCTTCCCCAGTCGCCGAAAACTGTATCTTTTAAATCCAGGTCAGAGTCTTCAAACAAGGCTAAAAGAGAGGCTAGCTTGATTGTAGAACCTGGTTCGGTCAAGCCCTGCTCTCCAACAGCATAGTTGTATCTTTCCTCATACCCCCCCTGACTATTCTGACTAAGATTGGCCATGGCTTTGATCTCGCCCGTTTTTACCTCCATCAACACAACTGTTCCATAATCAGCATTGTGGCGGAGCAAATGCCTGTAAAGTGCATCTTCCGCAACATCTTGTAGGTTTACATCTAGTGTTGTCTGAATATCATATCCATCTTCAGGTTTTACATAATTTTCATCATATAAGGGTCTCCAGTTTCCACCTGCAATTCTTTGGAAGAGGGCCTCACCTTTTTTACCTCCTAATTGGGCATTATAGCTGTATTCCAGTCCGGCACCCTGATTTTGATCATTTATAAAACCTACTGTACGAAAAGCCATGTATCCGAAAGGCCTGTGGCGCTTGTCTATTTTATCGAAAACAACTCCTCCTCGGAATTGCCCTAAACGGAAAATAGGCCAGGAAGAAATGATCTTCTTTTGGCCATAAGTCAGGTTTTTTTCACTGAGAATAAGATACCGCTTTCGTTTTTTCCTGGCATCTGTGAGTTTCCTTTTATATTCTTCCGGCGACCTGTCTCCAAAAAACCTGGACATGAGCATGCTGAGGGAATCAATTCCCTCCCGGAAATATTTATCTTTTGGGGCTGTAGGGTCAAAAGCCAATTGATAGAATGGCAGGGAGGTTGCCAGCAAGCTTCCATTGTCGGAATAAATATTTCCACGTGTTGCCTTTACATCTTTGTAATCAAGCAGTATTTCTTCCGCAACTTCTTTCCAATGAGCCCCTTCTACTAATTGTAAGTGAGCCACTTTCCATATAATAGCAAGCGAGAAAGCCAACACAAACATGAAGGCTAACCGAACTCTTAATAATATGGTAAATTTTATCCCCAAGGTTTTTAATTAGTAATTAATAATTAACAATTAGTATCACTGACTGGTCACTTTTGACTTTATCGTTTTTAATATGCTTGTGAGCACTTTTAGCAATTCTTCGCAATCCTGATTTATTGATTCAAACTCTTTTTCAGTTATATAATTTGTGTCTTTTAAAAGCCTTAACCAATAATTTGTCTCTCTACATTCTTTATATGCCACTTTTAATTTATGCTTAAAATCTGCGTCTGATTCTCCACCAATGGCTTCTTCAATCAAAGCTCCAACTGCAGTTCCGCATCTTAAAAGCTGTTTTGATAAAACCTTTTCATTCCTGCTTTCTGAGAGAACCTTATAGAGTTTTATGATTCTAATTGCAAATGCATAACTCTTGGACTGAACGAGGTTCTCTTTAGCCACTTAATTATTAATTGTTAATTATTAATTAAAATCTTCGTTGCTGGCTCAGAACTTTCGTATATGTCCATTACTTCGGCTTTCTTGGCTACTTCAGATTGCTTGCTTTGGAACATATATTCCGATTTCATGGTGATGTAATCTGCCCGGAGGTCTTCTACTTCCGATTTTAATTTTTCAATTTTTCTGGCATTCCTTTCAGCATAATGGCCGTTTGCGATGTAAACAATTACGAATGCTGTTACATACAATACTTTAGGCATCAGTTCCAATGGAACCCCTTTTTCAAAAAGGTTATCAAGGTTCAGCAACTTGTCTAATGCTGAAAACATTCCACCACCGCCACTGCCAGCCTGCTTTTTGGGCGCTGGATTTTTTTGTGTCGGTATTTTGAATGTGTTGCTCATTTTTAATAATTATTATTTAAGAATTAATATCTGCCATCTCGCTTCTGAAAGCTTAATTATTAATTATTAATTCTTTCCGCTATGCGAAGTTTCGCAGAACGCGATCTGTTATTGCGTTCCAATTCTGCTTCGCCAGCTTCTATTGGTTTTTTATTTATGGCTTCAAATGGTTTGATTACATTTCCGTAGAAGTCCTTTTCTTCATCACCTCCGAACTTTCCTTTTTGAATATAATTTTTTACCAGTCTGTCTTCCAAAGAATGGTAGGACATTACAACCAACCTGCCTCCGGGTTTCAACATTAATACAGCTTGTTCAAGAAATTCTTGTAAAGCTTCCAGTTCCTGGTTCACTTCTATTCTCAATGCCTGAAAAGCCTGGGCGAAGTATTTATTTTCAGCACCTTTTGGTGCCAGTTTATTTAGTGTTTTTTTAAAATCATCAACAGTTTCCATATTCGACCTTACCCTGTCCCTTACGATCTGTGAGGCCAGTGTTTTGGCATTTTTAACCTCGCCATACATGCCAAATATTTTATGGAGTTCATCTGCATGGTATTCTTTCAGGATTTTGGCTGCTGTTAGTTCACCCTGAGGGCGCATTCTCATATCCAGAGGAGCATCAAAACGGATTGAAAAACCTCTTTCGGCAGTATCAAACTGATGGGAAGACACACCTAAATCTGCCAGAATTCCATCAACCTTATCAATTCCATATAAGCGCATATACTTTTGCATATCGCGGAAGTTTGCCTGAACGAAAGTGAAAGTACTATCCTCAATTTGGTCAGCATTTCCTTTGGCGTCAGGATCCTGGTCAAAACCAAATAATTTTCCCTTTCCAGCAAGTTTCTGCAAGATGGCCTTGCTGTGTCCACCGCCGCCAAATGTCACATCTATATATACGCCCCCTTCCTGAAGGTTTAAACCTTCAAGGCATTCGTTTAACATCACAGGGTTATGATAGGCCCTCTTGTTATCCGTATTGCGTTCTGTTCGATTTGATTCGATTTCGTTCATTCAATCTTTATTCACTTTCCTTTGTGCCCAAATGTTTCTTTAAAAGGCCTGCAAGTTCTTTTTGGTCGGTTATTAAGTGCTTGTCATAATTAGTTGGGTCCCATAATTCCAACCTGTTTCCCAATCCAACCAAAATCACATCTTTGGTAATGCCGGCATAATCTAAAAGGCGCTTGTTTATCAAAAACCGTCCGGTTGAATCGAGCTCGCATTCTGTACCGTTCCTCATCACGTTCCTCTGAATGATTGCTGTAGATTCGTCAAACTCATTTAAACCTGTAATCTTGGCGGCAATTTTATCCCACTCAGGCATTGGATAAATAAGAAGACAAGGGTCAGTACTTTTTAATAAAAAAATCTCATTTGTGAACCCTTCAGGTAGGCGCGCCTTTATACGTGAAGGCAGTATCATTCTGCCTTTAACGTCTATTGTACACTCATATTCTCCCGAAAAGTACGCCATGTGTTGAGATTCAGGATAGTAGCTACGCTATACACCTGAGCAAATGTAAAAAATACTAATCAAAAATCCACCACTTTCCACCACTTTTCCCCACTAAGTTTCTGTAAATCAGGTTAACTAGCTTGTTTATTAGCTATTAATGACACTTGCTTATATTAAAAAATTACGAGTTATATATTAACTGGTTATTTATCAGTTAATTAAAATAAAAAAAACCCTCGGAAAAGGGTCTTTCAGAAGGTTTTAGCTTATAGGAATCGGTATTTATCTATTGGACTTCGAAACTGATCACCAATACATCATCCAATTGTTCATATCCGTTTCTCCATATATCAAAAGTTTTTTCGAGCTTAGAAATCCTTTTTTCAATTGGCAGATGTCTTGTGTTCAATAGCTCCTGGCGGAACCTTGGGTACATAAATTTTTCATTTTTGTTTACTCCTCCCATCTGGTCAGCATAGCCGTCACTGAAAATATATACCTGGTCACCTTTTAGTAATGGAATACTAAAAGTTTCAAACTGATAGTTCTCTGTCTTTTGCTTGCCACCTACTCCTTGCCTGTCACCTTTAAATATCAAAATCTCATTGTTTCTGATAATATAAAGCGGATCGTTGGCTCCGGCAAATTCAAGTGTATTTGTGTCTTTGTCATAAATACAGAGTGCAACATCCATGCCTGCATTAATTCCGGCCTGGTAGTGATTCATGGAGTATATTATTTCTTTATTCAATATAGAGACAAATTGGCCGGCAGTTGCTTTTGGATTTTCTCTCAATACCTGGTTCAATGTTTCATATCCAATAAAAGTCATAAAAGCCCCTGCCACTCCATGACCTGTGCAATCTACCACTGCCAGTAAAAACCTGTTACCGCTTTGGGCACACCAGTAAAAATCCCCGCTCACTACATCTTTAGGTTTGTAAAGGACATCTATGCTATTGAAATATTTGTTTAGTATGTCTTTACCGGGTAGAATAGCGGTTTGAATAACCTGGGCAGCTTGTATACTTTCGGTTAATTCTTCAAAAAGCCTGCTTATTTCGTTGTTTTGCCTGTTTACTTCTTCTGCAGTCTGCTGCAATTCTTCATTTATCTGTCGGAGTTCATTTGTTTGTGAATCAACTTCTCTCTTTAGCTCTAAGTTTCTCTGTCTTATAGATTTGGTCCTCCAGAAAAAAAATCCCACCAAAGCGCCTATTAAACTTAAAACAATCAAAGCCCTAAACCACCAGGTGGCCCACCAGGGTGGTAAAACGACTATATAAAGTTGCGAACTTTCATTGTTCCATTGACCATCGTTATTGGCAGCCCTGACCTTAAAGGTGTAACTGCCGGGGTCCAGATTGGTGTAAGTGGCAAGATGGGCCCCAGAGCTTGTGTAATTCCAATCGGAGTCAAAACCTTCCAGTATATAGGCAAACCTGTTCTTTTCAGGGAGAACAAAGTCCAGACCTGCAAATTCGATGCTGATCATCTTGTCCATGTATTGAAAGTGAATGGTACTGTCGTTCCAGAATACTGATTCCGTTTTATGGTATTTGGGAAAGGAAGACAGTGGCTGGTTGAATATCCTGATATCGGAAATAGAGACATTCGGTAAATGATAATTTAATTTTATGTCTTTCGGGTGGAACCTGTGATATCCTTCTGAGCCTCCAAAATAAATATATCCTTTAGCATCTTTGAGCTTACTTGAAGCATTGAACTGACCAGTTTGCACACCATCATTGATATCAAAATTCAGAAACCTGTAAGCATCGCCAGTGAATTTTAATATAGAGATCCCAACATCAGTGGCCATCCATATATTGCCATCATTGTCGTTTTGGATACAAAGTACCTCATTGCCAAACCAGCCTTTTGAAGCAGGAAATATTACCGGGCTTTCTGTTTCTTTGAATGGAATTTTAAAAATGGAAGCGTCGCTTGAGGCAGCCCATAAATCTCCTTTTCCATCTACACAAAGGTCTTTTAAATTGGAAGGAAGCGCAATTCCCGGATAAATGTATTCAATAAACTTATCTTTAACGGGGTCAAAATAATGAAGAGATTCGGAAATAGCCCACACCATGCCCTTTTTGTCGGTGACCATGACAAGTATGGCAGCAGATTTAAAGCCACTGTTACCTGGTACATCATAATGGTAGTGGGTGATTTTGGAAAGATCAGGTGAAATTCTTTCCGCTCCGTTGTTTAATAGTCCTATCCAGATATTTCCATTAAGGTCCTCAGTCATTTTCCAGGCATGGTCAGACCCAATATTGTCGCTCATGTTTTCATTGGAAAAAACCTTCAGCACTTTCATGTCCGGACTCAAAACTGCTATCCCCCCGGCATAACTGCCAACCCAAATCCGTTTTTTTGAATCAACAAATATGCTCTTGGAGACGTCGGAATGGGGCAGCTTGTTGTTTTCCTTCGTAAAGTATTCATATTCTTTTGTGTCCGGGTCAAACAAATTAAGACCACCGCCATCAGTTCCAATCCAGATTTTACCATTCTCAGCAGAATTAAAAGCAAGTGCTGATTTGTTATTTAAATGCTGGTTTTTCGGGCCTTTATCATTGTAGGTTACGAACTTATGCCTGTAATCATTCAATACGTTTAACCCACCTGCAAAAGTCCCTATCAAGAGTAATTCAGGCTCAATTTCATATAAACTGTAGATAGTGCTGCTGCTTAAAGCTTCTTCTGAATTTAAGGCCGGCAGGTAGCAGGATGGTGTTTCATCTGAAGAGGCGGAGAATTTGTAGATGCCACCTATATCTGTTCCTACCCATACTCTTCCTTTTCTGTCTTTCAGTATGCTTAGTACAATATTTGACTTAAGTTTTCCATTTTCGATTGAAAAGCGATCAATATTCCCGTTTGACATGTCATACCTGAAAAGACCATAAAATTCTGTCCCTATCCATATATAACCATCGGAATCATATTTTAACCTGCCTCCGCGCGTCAAAATCCCTTTATCAGGACCATTAAAAAACCTGACAGATTCAACGGTCTCTGTTTCCTGGTTAAATTTTAAAATGCAATTATTGGAAGCATATAACCACATGATGCCTTTGTCATCTTCATCAATGGATGAAATGAAACATTTCTTATCGAGACGAAGGTTTATTTTTCTGAGCCGTTTTAGCTGTTCATCATAAATTTCAAGTCCTTCACTTGAGCCAATGAAAATTTTCCGGCTTCGGGAGTAAAAGGCGCATAACCATTTTTTTTCAGTGTCTTTTTGAGATTTATCAAGAGGTTCGAATATTTCTTTGTGGTAATTAAACCTGAAAATCCCTTTTGAAATATTACCGACAAAAAGTTCGTTTTTTGATCCTGCAAGTAAGATATCTACTTCATTATGAGGCAAAGAGTTTGTGTCTTCCGGCATGTGTCTCCAGGTCCGGAAAGTATAACCATTGTAAAGTGCCAGACCGTTTGATGTCCCAAACCAAAGATGTCCATACCCATCCTGTACTATAGAGAAAATGTTATTATCTGGTAACCCATCTTTTTTACCAATTTTATCGAAAATGAGATTTTGTGAAAAACCTATTTTGCAAATTAAGAGTGTGAAAAATAAAATTCTCAGATACATAATAAAAGGGTCCTTTCAGGCTTTATAATACGAAAATTTATTCTAATTGTTTGTTTACCAAACATCCGAGGGAATCCACATGATTTTTAAAATTTATTAATGTTACTATTAATAATTTGTAAACATTTATAAAATGTGTTTCTTCTTCAAAATTGCTTGAGGATCTGGCTGTTGTGCAATAGGATGGGATACCATTTTCTTCCAGTGATTGTACTGGCTTGTGGGATGCGACATCCATCCCTCAATTTGCCTTATGCAGGACTATGAGCTACAGATATATTGAATCCCCTGACTGATAGGCTATCCTCTTAGTTCAAACATTCAGAAAGATTGGTTTAGCAGCTTGCTTGGAGTAAAAGGATAAAAATGTGAAAGTTTTGGGTTATCTCTATAACTAGTTTAGGACAAGTATAAAGTGGAGGTTTTCCGTCCTTAAAACCAGCCCAATCTAACTCTTAAGGTTGGGGATAAGTGGGTTTTAAACGCTCCATTACTATATAATTGCAGATTATATGTAAATATATGCTCGATTAGATATCTTTTTCCTGTTTGCAAAAAAGACTAATTGGTTTAATCACAATATTATTATTTAAATAAAAAATGTAATTTATCGTAACATTTTAAATCCGGCAGGGTATTCATCAAAGACAAGTATCAGCCTTTATGAA
>JANYCH010000369.1 GCA_025360395.1 Cytophagales bacterium
GGAGCAGATTTGATTACAGTAACTTTGTTGTCAGCTCTTTTACGAGAGTTACCATAAGATCCCATAAAACGTTTTCCGCGAGCTGATTTTTTATCTCCTCTTCCCATGAATTTAAAATTAAGGCTACAAAAGTAGTTAAAAACTGTCAATCCATTTGCAAAAACTTTTATATTGTTCTTATGATTTTGCCTGATTTTGTTCTTTTGAACTGTTTATGATATAAAATTTTTCCAGGTGCATGATGTTCAGGTAAAATATCTTGGAGGATTTCAATAATATTATGAAAAGTTTTTTCCCCTTCAATAACAAGTATTAATTTTTGGCCAAGCTTTTGGTCTTCCTGGCTTGAGATGTAAAACTCACTGATACCTCGTGATTTTAAAGGTGCGGAAATAGCATTTTCAATCTCTTCCGGATTTATTTTTATGCCGCCACTATTTATAATGTTATCAAAACGGCCGCGCCAAACAAATTTTTCATCAGTTATCATTTCAACCACATCCTTAGTTTCAATCCATTTGTTGTTGGTCACAGCTGCTTTTATACGTAGACAATTGTTTTCGTCAGAATCTATCTCTATTCCAGGCAAAGCTTCGAATGGCTGATTTATAGAGACATCGCTTAATTTTTTTAATGCCACATGGCTTAATGTTTCTGTCATGCCAAAAGTTTCATAAATGTTGCAATAATTGATCCTTTTGCATTTTGACTTTAATTCTGCATTTACAGCTGCACCACCAATTATCACATTTTGAAATTGCCGTAAGTAACTTTCACTTTCCGTACTATTTAATATTGTGTAGAACTGACTTGGTACAAATGCTGCAAGTTTATAAAAATTGTTTCCATGATCTGTAAAGGGAAAACTGGAAGGTGCGACTATATATACTTTTAAACCAAGATGCATTGCCCTTGCCAGCATCATTTTGCCGCCAGTATAAATTGTATTCAAACAGATAAATACATTATCTCCTTTTTTAAGGTTGAAATAACTGGCAGTTGTTTCAATTGAAGCTATAACTTGGTCTCTACTGAATAAGTTGATTTTTGGGATTCCAGTACTTCCAGAGGTAGTAAATTCAAACACATTAGCGTTGCTGGACCATTTGGTTGCGAAATTAATTGCAGACTTTAAGTAAGCCTGGTCGTCCGTTAAGAATTCCTGATGTATCAAATTCTCAATAAATTTTTCATTTGAAAAATCAAGTAATATCGGTTCTTCGTTCGCCATGTTGTTTAAACTTTATATTTCAGCATTATAATATGGACTTGCGTTTTATGAAGCCAAATATTATTATAAATTTGATCCAATCTTTGTATTGATGAAAGCCAAATTTAAGTTAGGTAACCTGGAAACAGTAATTTGTTCAGATAAAATTGAATATGACGCTGATCATGCCTTTATCCACAGAGTCCATGATGATGATGAATATACTTTTGATGCCATTACCTGTGCAGCAAGGCCTGTTGAATTTTCAATAGTAAATCAACTCTATAAACTTCACAAGGAAGAAGTTAAAAAAGCTTGTGATGAATGCAATAAGTCGAAACAAATAGGAGTTTTGACAACGGATAATTATCACCTGATTTTAAGTCCATTTGTAGATCGGTTTACTTATTTTGGTGAAGAACAAGCTGATCGTCTGACCGATCAGGTAATTGATAAATGCATTGATTTAAAAGTGAGTAGCTTACGCATCACTCAATTTTGCATGATGAGAAGTGAAATGCCTTACTTTCCTCAATTTAAAGGAATAATCAAGGCGTTAACTACAAGAGACGATTCAAGTGTAAAGCTTGTTTATTTTGATGTTCCTGAAAAATATTTTTACGAGCTGACTATACTTTTTAAAACATACAGCATAGACGAACATTGAATTGTCGGCCATGTTTGAACTTCCTATCCGCCCAAGAAGAAACAGGAAATCTGAGGCAATCAGAAATTTAGTTGAAGAAACCTCATTAAAGGTTTCGGATTTTATTTTCCCTATGTTTTTAATTGAAGGAGACAATAAAAAAAATGAAATCTCCTCAATGCCAGGAATATTTCGGTTTAGTAAAGATAAGTTACTTGATGAAATAGCTTCCTGCAAAGACATTGGAGTAAAGTCTATTGTTTTATTCCCTTCACTTTCTGATAATAAAAAGGACAAACTTGCTACTGAAAGTCTAAATCAAGATGGCCTTTACCTGTCAACATTGGCTGAGGTAAAAAGAAATTTCCCTGATATTTGCCTGATGACAGATGCTGCCATGGATCCTTACAGTACAGATGGACATGATGGCTTTGTTGAAAATGGTGAGATTATTAACGATATCACCGTTGAAATTCTTGCTAAAATGGCGGTAGCACAAGCAAAGGCGGGCGCAGATATTATTGGACCCTCGGATATGATGGATGGAAGGGTAGGAGTAATTCGGCAAGCATTGGATCATGCGGGATACACAAACACTTCTATTATGTCTTATTCAGCAAAATATGCAAGTGCTTTTTATGGCCCTTTTCGGGATGCATTAGATTCTGCCCCTCGTTTCGGAGATAAGAAAACCTACCAGATGAACCCAGCGAACCGCAAAGAGGCAGTTTGGGAAGCTCAATTGGATTTGGAGGAAGGAGCAGATATCCTGATGGTTAAGCCTGCTTTAGCATATCTTGACATTATTAGCGATTTGAAAAATAATTTTCCCATTCCTATAGCTGCTTATAACGTGAGTGGAGAATATGCCATGGTAAAAGCAGCAAGTGCTAATGGATGGATAGAAGGTGATAGGGCTATGATGGAATGCTTATTGTCAATTAAAAGGGCCGGAGCCAAAGTGATCCTCACATATTTTGCCAAAGAAGCTGCCCAATTCCTTCAAAAGGGATTATAGTATATTATTCCTCCTAAAGTATTCAACCCATATTTTATAACCATTAGCGTTCAGATGCAATCCATCGGTTGTATAATTATCTTTAAGATATCCTCTCCAGTTTGTAAATAAGGGATAGAGATTTTTAAAACTAATATTATTTTCCAAAGCCATTTTTTTTAACTGCTTATTGTAAAATATTATTTTGGAATTAAAATTTTCAGGCAAGCCTAATTTGGTTATTCTTTTGTTAGTAGGAAGTATCGATTGAATAAAGATCTTAGCTTGCGGGCAATCACTTTTTAAAATTTCTATAATTTTTTGATAATTGCCAAATGTAACCTCTTGAGGAATTTGGGTGCCAATATCATTTACTCCTATCTCGATAAAAATATGTTTTGGTTGATGCCTTATTATTTCATCGAGGCGATGTAATACACCAAAAGTAACATCACCACCTATACCGCGGTTTATAACATTTTGATCTTTGAAATAGGTATGCCAGTCACCGAGTTCTGTTATACTGTTTCCTAAGAATATAGTAGCATTATGGAGGGTTATATCTTTCCGATATACTGAATCCAACTCCACATAATGTTCATTTTTTATAGTTGAGGATTCTGATTTTAGTTGATAAAAACCAGACTGGCCATTCGTCATAGAATATATAAAAGAAAGGAAGATTAAAAGAAAAGATTTCATAAAGCAAGATTTTAATCGTCCTTAAAAAATATGCCAATCTTTTAATGGATTTTTAAAAGCCCGTTAGTCTTTATATAACTTACGTTCAAAATTAGCTATTTTCGCCTTGATGTGATTTTATTCCATACATGAGTAAAGACAAATTGCCGCCACTTAACAACGATAAAAATTCAAACGAAGGTGAAGATCATATTCATGATGTTGTACCCGTTTCCGGAATGTTTGAAAATTACTTTTTGGATTATGCATCCTATGTAATTTTAGAAAGAGCAGTTCCTGCAATTGAAGATGGTTTGAAACCTGTGCAGCGCCGGATTCTTCATAGCATGGAAGAAATGGATGATGGTCGCTATAACAAAGTAGCGAACATCATAGGTCATACTATGCAGTTCCACCCGCATGGTGATGCCTCTATCGGGGATGCTATTGTAAACATCGGACAAAAGGACCTGCTTATTGATACTCAAGGAAATTGGGGAGATATAAGGACCGGGGACAGCGCTGCCGCACCCAGATACATAGAAGCCCGGCTTTCAAAATTCGCATTAGATATTGCCTTTAACTCAGATACAACAGTCTGGCAGCTTTCCTACGACGGGAGAAACAAAGAGCCTGTAACTTTGCCAATGAAATTCCCTTTGCTATTGGCGCAAGGTGTGGAAGGGATTGCAGTAGGGCTTTCAACCAAAGTTTTGCCACACAATTTTTTTGAATTGATCCTGGCATCTATTGACATTCTTAAAGGAAATGAAGTGATCATCTATCCGGATTTTCCAACCGGTGGAATGATAGACGTAACCAATTACAACGGGGGAGCAAGGGGTGGTAAAGTAAGAGTCAGGGCAAGAATTCAGGAAATAGACAAGAAAACACTTCATATTAAAGAAATTCCGTTCGGTACTACCACCGGTTCTTTAATTGAATCTATCATCAAAGCCAATGATTCCGGAAAAATCAAGATCAAAAAAGTAATTGACAATACGGCAAAAGATGTTGAAGTAGAAATTCAGTTACAGCCTGGAGTTGATCCTGATGTTACGATAGATGCCTTATATGCATTTTCTGACTGTGAAATAAGCATAAGCCCAAATGCTTGCATCATCGTAGCAAATAAGCCAAGGTTTATGAATGTCAACGACATTCTGAAAATATGTACAGAAAACGCCAAAGAACTATTAAGGCAAGAATTACTTATCAAAAGGGCGGACCTGCTTGAAAAAATATTCTTTTCTTCCTTATTGAAGATATTTATCCAGGAAGGAATGTATAAAAATCCTAAGTATGAAAATGCGGA
>JANYCH010000012.1 GCA_025360395.1 Cytophagales bacterium
CTGCAAACTTTATAAAACCTTCCATAACCAACAAAATATTATTCTGTAATTTAATACTTTATAACCTACAAGTAAATAATTGGGCTATTCTATAATTCTATATTTATCTGACCTTGAAGTAGTTTCATCTATCCCGAAAGAAATTACCTTCCTAAATAGATTAAAAAATAACAGCTTAAAAATCACGCATTGGCAATAATTAATTCTTGAAATTAAAAGGGCAATTTCATTCCTGATATTAAATTAAAAAGTATGGAGGGAAAAATCCCTAATAAAATTATCAAAATAGATAGTGGCAAAAACATTGTCCATTCCCTAAAAGTTAAATCGGCAAGTTGAAATTTTTCCAAAGAGGGTTTAACCCAAAACTCACCAAAAAACATTCTTTGTAAAACCCATAATGAGTAAGACGCTCCTATTAACAGTGATAATAACGAACAAATAACCAACCAGAATGGCAATACACCTGTTTTGACAGCTGTAAACGCACCCATATAAACACTGATTTCTGCTATAAACCCGGAAAAGACTGGCAAGCCAAGGGAGGCAAAATATGCAATGGCTGAAAATATGGCAAAATTAGGTAGTACGGTGGCCAACCCTCTGTAATGAGCAATTTCCCTGTCGTGTGTCCTTTCATAAATTACCCCGGCTAGCAAGAAAAGAAGAGAAGAAATCAATCCGTGACTGACCATCTGGAATATTGCCCCATTCAGGCCTTCTTTAGACAGCGAGGCTACACCCAACATCACAAAACCCATGTGTGAGATGGAAGAATATGCGATTAACTTTTTCAAATCTTTTTGTGCCAATGCTGCCAGCCCTGCATAAAGCATGCTTATAACTCCCAAAATGGCAATTAAAAAAGCATATTTTTCAAAAAGGTCCGGAAATAATGGCATAACTAATTTTATAATGCCATACCCTCCTATTTTCAAAAGAACACCAGCGAGAATAACTGATATTGATGTTGGTGCTTCAACATGGGCATCTGGCAACCAGGTATGTACGGGAACTACTGGCAATTTTATAGCAAACCCGATTAAAAATAAAAAAAACAAAAAAGTACGGGCATCCCATCCAAAAAGTAATGATTGTAATTTACTGTCCAGCAAACTTCCGGAGAGATAATTATTCTTGTTAAATATAAAATCAAAATCAAGAGTATGAATTCTTGTAGATATCTGCAGAAAGTCTGATTTAAATGATGGATTGTTTGCTATTTCCTGGCTTACAATTGTCCCCAATTCAGTCTCTGGTACTAAAACTGAACTATAAGTACCAATTAGTACCAATAGAATAAAAACGGAGCCTAATAAAGTGTAAAGAAAAAATTTGATTGCAGCATATTCCCTTCTTTCTCCGCCCCAAATGCCAATTAAGAAATACATGGGCAATAACATGAATTCAAAAAACAAAAAGAACAAAAGAAAATCATGCGATAAAAAACATCCAAAGACAGATGTCATCAATAAAAAGATCAGCAAATAATACCCTTTCGTAAACTTGATAATGCTGAAAGAAGAAACGTTTGATGCGAAAAATACAATTGAAGATAAACAGATCATGGCAAGGTTTAAACCATCGGTTTTTAAATGAAAGTCGACGAATAACCAACCGAATGACCCAAATGAAAGCCTTAACCAAGGAATCTGAAAATTAATATATTGTAAGTTCCCATTGCTAAAAATGTTATAACAGACTGTACAAAGTATTATTTCTATAACAGAAACTATCAAAGCAGATAATCTCCAAACTGAAACAAACCTTCCCGGTACAAAAAGCATTAATAAGCCAGTTATCAATGGGAAAAAGACTATAAGACAAAGTAAATATGATTCCATAGATTAAATCATTAGCCAGATCCCTACAACTAAAATTGCCAGAATAGCACCAACCAGATAGGACTGAATTTTTCCGTTTTGCAAATACTTTAATTGCATTGAAACACCATTTAGAAGTGTCATTAAAAAGTTTACAAAACCATCAACCAAATATTTATCAATCCACGAAATAATATTGGCAAATACAACAATGTTTAATGCTCCATTGTCAACAAATGAATTAATAATATTCCTTTCCAAATCAGAAATACCATCTGAAACTTTATTATATGATTCAATAAATACTTTTTGATAGATCGTATCAATATAAAAAGCATTGTATGAAAACTGTGCAGGCAAGGTTAAATGAATGTTCAAGCGTAAAAAATCCTTCTTAAACCTGGTTTTAAATCTATAAAGAAAATAAGACAGCGCAAATCCAAGTGAAAGTACAACAACTGAAATAGCAATGATCCAATTATGCAATAAGTCCTGGGTTTTGTTGATCTCGGTAACAAACTTCTTTTCACTTTGAAATATTGAATCAGGGTGAGATAGAAAATCTAAAACCCAGCTTTTGTCAGGATCCAAAGGGTTAAAGCTAAAGAATATAAATAAACACATTAGCGACAATAGCCCATAAGAAAATAACATTCTAATTGGCGCTTCATGAATAAGTTTGGAATTTCCTTTAAGTTCAGGATATACATTGCCTAACCTAAACCCGCCAAAAAATATCAGAAAGAACATTCTTCCAAGGTAAAATGCGGTCATCAAAGATGTTGAAAAAATCAATACGGGAAGAACGAAGTGAACAGGGCTTTCCTGATTGAACGACCAGGAAACAATAACAGCTAATATTTCATCTTTTGATAAAAAACCTGCAGTCAGCGGCACTCCGGCACCAGCCATAGATGCTAAAGCAAAGGCTAAAAAAGTCAGTGGCATTCTTTTTCGCAAGCCTCCCATGAGCCTGATATCCTGAGGATCAAAATCAACATTTGGAATTTTATTTGATAATTGTTCTTTCAAATGTGATAAGGAGTGTATAATGGCACCGGCGCATAAAAACAAACTGGCCTTAAAAATAGCATGTATGAATAAATGAAGTAAAGGTGCAAGGTAAGAATGTGACCCCAAAGCGGCCATCATGTAACCTAACTGAGAAATTGTGGAATATGCCAATATTTTTTTTATATCTGTCTGAGTAGCAGCTGCGAAAGCACCAAAAAATGAAGTTATTCCTCCGATATAAGCAATTATAGTTAAAAGGTCTGGATGCAAAAGTGGAAATACCCTGGCAAGAAGGAATATACCTGCAGCCACCATTGTTGCCGCATGCAATAAGGCTGAAACTGGTGTGGGAGCCTGCATTGCATCGGGCAACCAAACCATCAATGGGAATTGGGCGGACTTACCTATACAACCTAATAAAATACCTAAACCTATCCAAAACAATATGCTTTCATTGAAATTACCTGACTTTAAAATCGCAATGATGGCATCAATATCAAAAGTCCCGAATTCAGCATACAACAAGCCAAGGCTGAAAACAAAACCCATATCCCCTATTCTGTTGACAATAAAAGCCTTTCTGGCAGCAGCAGAAGTTTTAGGCTTTTCATACCAATGATTTATAAGCAAATAGGATGAAAACCCTACCAGTTCCCAAAATACAAATGTTAAAAATAGGTTATAAGAAATTATAATTCCCAGCATTGCAACTGCAAAAAATAACAGACTGGCAAAGTACCGTCCATAATCCTTGTCTGATTTTAAATAGGATGTAGAATAAAGAATGACAAGGAATGTTATTAAAAAAACAAGGCCTAGCATTAAACTACCTTGACCATCTAAGCCAACTGAAATGTTTACAGTTTGACCAAAGTTAAACCATTCAAAAGTTTGCCTGAAAGGATGAAAAAGGCCAGAATAAATAAAAAATATTAATGGGATAATGAATATTAGACCTGTAAAGAATAAAATTATATTGATCAAGCCTCTGTCACATTTCCTTAAAAAAAACAATACTAATGATACTATTGACAAAAGGAATGGGATACCCAATAAATATGGTAAGTCTCCATTTTCAGCAAATCCAGTATTCAATAGATTTCCCAAAACAATTATCCCTTTAATGAATCAGCCTTATCTAATTCTGAATTACCACTTTGCTTATTTAAGAGGTAAAAAATAACGAGTGCAACAACAGATTCACAGGCAACAATTACAAACAAAAATAAGCTAAAGAACCAGCCTTGCTTTGTTGGATCAGATTTACTGAAAGCAATAAGATTTATGTTGGCTGCATTAAAAATTAATTCTACACCCATTAAAGCCATTACAGGGTTAGTGCGTGTAAGTAACAGGTAAATTCCAGTGCAAAAAAGAAATATGCTAACTAAAATGTAGTAGTGGAGCTGCAATAGTAAAGATTTGGGACAAAATAACTGATAACTAACGTAACAAACAAAAAAAGGGGCTTTTGGCCCCTTTCTATTTTTGAAATTCCTAGATTACTTGGTTGTTGTTTTAGATGTTGTCTTCTTAGTAGTTGTAGTTTTTTTAGCAGAACTATTGCTTGAAGATTTACTTTTTGGAGCTACATCTTTCTTAATTGAATTATTAGGCTTGGCAGATGACGGAGAACGAGGGCTTGCAGAAGAATCCGGATCTGGGGTTACCCTAGGTTTTGGCATAGAAGGTGTTACGGCTGGAGCAGAACCATCGGTTGGTGCAGCAACGGTAGCTGCATCAGGCACTACATTCCCTTTAATAAATACAACGGTTGTTCCTTCTGTAGCATTAGAAGTAACAGTCATTGATTTATTGAATTGACCTGGGCGACCAAGAGGATTATATTGTGCTTTGATAAAACCCGACTGACCTGGTCCTACAGGCGTTTTTGTCCAATCCGGAGTAGTGCAACCGCAGGAAGCCTGAACGTTGCTTATTATAATAGGCTGATCTCCGGTATTTTTAAATTTAAAATCAACAGAAATAGGTCCTCCTGTTTCTTTCACATCCCCAAATTCATGAGTAGTTTTTTCGAAAGTAAGTACACCTTGTGCATAACTAAAGGCAAAGCCCAAAGACAAAATTGAAGTTAAAATGAGTTTTTTCATTGAATTGAGTTTATATTCTTAAATGCGTTCAGATGATCAAAAGTAAACAAAATTTTGAATTCAAATCATTATCCCCGCTTCAGGATTTAAAATTTAAGCCTTAGGATTTTTATAAATCCGTCACACAGCCAACTGAGGCGTTAGAAACTGTTTTAATGTATTTAAACAATGCACCCTTTTTTGCTTTGTAGGCAGGTTGTTTCCAATTTTTTGCTCTTGAATCCATTTCTTCTTTGGAAACCAAAACATCAATTGTATTATTTACCGAATCAATAATAATTCTATCACCATTTTGAATCTGCGCAATAGGTCCACCTTCCTGAGCTTCTGGGGTTATATGTCCCACCACAAATCCATGCGTACCTCCAGAAAATCTTCCATCTGTTATCAAGGCAACTTTATCACCAAGCCCTGCTCCAATCAAAAGTGAGGTTGGTTTTAGCATTTCCGGCATTCCTGGACCGCCTTTGGGACCTACATATCTTATCACGACAATATGTCCTCCCTTAACTTCGCCATTTTCAATTCCAATATTTAAAGATTCTTCTGAATCATAGCATATAGCATCTCCTTCAAACCTTACACCTTCTTTTCCGGTAATTTTAGCCACTGAACCAAGTGGAGCAATATTGCCATATAAAACCTGTAAATGGCCTTCAGCTTTAATAGGCTTATTTAACGGCATAATAATATCCTGTCCTTCAAGTAAATCATCATAACTGCTTACATTCTCTTTGATGGTTTTGCCAGTTACAGTCATACAATCACCAAATAACATTCCTTCTCTTAACATCATTTTCATTATAGCCGGAATACCACCAACAGTATCAAGGTCTTCCATCATATATTTACCTGATGGCTTTAAATCTGCAAGAAGCGGCGTTTTATCAGAAAGTAATTGAACGTCCTTTAATGAAAATTTCACATCAGCAGCGTGAGCAATTGCCAGCATATGTAAAACCAAATTTGTAGATCCTCCCAAAACCATTGCAACTCTCAGACCATTACAAATAGACTCATAAGTGATTATATCAGAAGGCTTTATATCTTTCTCTAAAAGAATCCTGATAGCTTTTCCAACGGCAAGGCATTCTGTTTTTTTCTTTTCACTAGTAGCTGGAGCAGAAGAGCTATAGGGTAAAGTTAATCCCATTGCTTCAATAGCCGAAGCCATAGTATTGGCGGTAGACATTCCTCCGCAGGCGCCAGGGCCAGGAATCGCGTTTTCAATAATCCCTTTAAAATCTTCCTCTGATATTTGATGGGCAAATTTCTTTCCTAAAGCTTCAAAAGCAGAAACTATATTTAATTTCTCTCCTTTCCATAAACCGGAACGGATTGTACCTCCATAAACCATGATAGAAGGCCTGTTCAATCTTCCCATGGCTATAATGGCACCTGGCATATTTTTGTCGCAACCAACTATTGAAACGTTTGAATCATAGTAATGTGCTCCTGATATGGCTTCAATCGAGTCTGCTATAAGGTCTCTCGAAGGAAGTGAATAGCACATTCCACTTGTACCCATGCTCATTCCATCACTAACGCCTATGGTATTGAAAATTAATGGCTTAAGACCTGCTTCAGTAACACCTTGTTTAATCAGGTTTGCAAGTCCGTTCAAATGCATATTACAGGTGTTTCCTTCATAGCCTGTACTTGCAATTCCAACCTGGGCTTTTTTCAAATCTTCATCTGTAAAGCCTGCTCCGTGCAACATTGCTTGTGAGGCCGGTTGATTTACATCTTGCGTTAATTGTGAACTAAACTTATTGAGCATTTTTATTTATTTATCCTTAAAGTCTTTGAACCTGCAATTTAGGGCAGTTTCCCATTACTTCAAACAACTATGATTTAACTTAATCTTAATCGAAAAATAAGGAATCTGGCATGATTTTGAACAATGACTATATGTACTTAATCTAACAAAGAATGTCACTTTTTTTTAAATTTTTGCTTTTAATAATGTCCTTCTCTCCTATTCTGGTGTTTTCTCAAAGCTATGAAACCGCCACCCGGCATAATAATAAAATTAAAGAGCATGCCCTCAAAATAAAGTATGGAGAATCTAGAACGCACCGGGAGCATGTTAAAAATTTGGAAGAAATTGGTAAACACCTGGACAGTGCAATTATTGAACATGAAAAACTTAAAAAGAACATCCCTAAAAAATATAGAGACGATATAGAAAAAAACTCTAATTCAGTAGAGAAGGAGCATTCAGAAGCCAGGCGGCACCATAAGGCATTAAATACAGAATTGACCAAAGAAAAGCACAATGAATTAGTTGTGAGACATCATGCAAACAGGATTCATGCTTCTATGGAAAAAGCCGAAAAAGAGGAAGGGATTATAAAGGCTAAAACAACCCGCCAATAATTTTAGTGAAACCCATTCAATTATTTTTTCGTGTAATTAAGAAACAAATTTTTATAATGAAACACCTATTAAAATTATCATCTACTTCTTTATGTTTATTTTTCCTTTCATACAATGCTAACGGACAAAGAAAACCTACAGATCCTAAACACGAGAATCATTATAGTGTATCTCCGGTTTCTTCGGAAAAAGTAAATCTTGATTTTTTAGAAAGTCAGTCCCAGCAGGAATTTACCTTAACCAAGATTAAAGTAACTAACAAAACGTCTGATTATCTGATATTTAAAACCAAAGAATCTGCTTTTAAATATGATTTTGGAGAATTAAAACCAACTGGCGGAGGCATGTTTCAGGGTTCGATTATCAAGGTTTTACCTAACGACAATAAAAACATCACACTTAAAGTAAGTGGAGAAGGCAGAAATTATCATGTCGAAAAACTAACTTTTATTCCTAATGGATTCTATAGTGTTCCATTGGAAGGTAAAACTCAAACAACACCGGATTTTAAATTGCCTGCATCGGCTAATGATTTTTCAGCCGGAAGTTTTAAGTGCGTTGTAGACAAAATAGACAAAGAAACAAAAGAAACAAAAGCTGTTTTCAAGTGTGTTTATAATGGGAAAAATGTTGGAATAGTAGACCCTAACCAGATAGTTGTAAAGTTAAAAAGTGGCCAAGAATATGCTAACGACAACCGAGAGGACAAGCCGGCTTTATTGTTTTCCGGTGATGATATTAAAATTACAGCAAAATTTCATGTGCCTGGAAAGGTTGAAGACATGCAATTTGCAAATATGGACGTTGTTTGGAAAAATACTTTTAAAGAATCTGAATTGATTCCTTTGCAATTAAAACCAACAGATTTTGTGTTAGACCCAGGACTTACTGCAGGCAAAAACAAGTAAAAATTTCAAAAGGCATATGTTTTAACATATGCCTTTCATTTTAACATTTTTTAGAAAGTAAATCCATTTTAAGTCTATTTACGTATTTGTCTCAAGACACAATCGTACTCTCTACCGACCAAACATTACCAAATTAAGTTTGTTATACTCTTGCTGGATTGTTGATAATTTTAGAAGGTTGTTAAAATCCATTTGATAGTGGCCTTTGTTATCTATATCTGATTCTGGTGAGGCTTTCTATACTTTGCATTTTATTTAGCACATTCTTAAACCCTGGTATAATTCTGGGTCAGGAAAAAGTCTTGCTTTCCAACTTCAAAGGCGTACTTATTTCAGATAAGCTATTTGTTTTAAATGATCCAGAAGGTTTGTTTTCAGTTCAAGAAGCGATCCAAAACAAGGATAAGTTTATTAAATTCAATGACGACATAGGTGAGCCAGTGGATCAATGGTTAAGGTTTACTGTCCATAACCCTGATTCTGTTAACCATGATGCAAAAGTCAGCATTGCATTTGTAGACTTTATAAATTGTTATATTAAGCATGACAACACTATAACTTTACTTAAGACAGGAGATCTTCTTCCTATAAAAGATCGGAATTTCGCAATTGGACAGCTTTGTCTTGTAGGTTTTAACATTCAGGCAGGAAAATCGGTAGATTGTTATCTGCATCTTCATAGTTCCACGGATATATCCAAGCAATTCCGCTCCTTTTCCATCAGGTCAGTTCAATTGTATTCTGAGCAACCCTTCATTAAAATCTTTGAAACATCAAGGATTTATCAAGCACTTTTCTTTGGAGCCATTATCATGATGGTGCTTTATAATTTCTTTATTTTCTCAACTACAGGATCTTTAAGCTATATAAGCTATGTTGTTTTCCTTATTTCTCTTTTATTATTTATTGCTTCCAATAACGGATATATTGTAGAATTATTTCTGCAAAATGTACCACGTACAGATCTATATATCAGAATAATATCAGCTCCGGTAACTTTGATCGCCTTTCTGGTTTTTTCACGACAATATCTTGAGTCAAAAAAATATACTCCAAAATTGAATGTAGCATTAACTGCACTTATAGGATCTTTCTTACTCATTATAAGTTGTATGGTAATTGGTTTCTGGCAATTCGGGAGAACATTGACCATTGTCATGTCTGTTATTTCATTCATTTTTGTCATGATCCTTGCTTTTAATGTCATGATTAAAGGTTACACTCCTGCCAGATATTTTATAATCGCTAATATTTTGCTGGTAGGAGGCGCAGTTTTCTATGCATTAGAAAGGTATTATTTTGTAATACAAAACCCCCTGACGCAGTATAGTGTACAACTTTCAGTAATATTTCAATCAGTATTTTTCTCTATAGGTTTAGCAGACCGGATTAAGTTGGCACAGCTTCAGATAGCAAATTTTCAGGTAGAAAAAGAACGTTTGGAAACCCTAAGACAAACAGAAAGAAAAAACCTGATTGAAGAAAAAAATATCGCACTTGAATCTTCCAATAAGGAATTGGATGCCTTTATTTACAAAACTGCCCATGACATTCGAGGTCCGATTGCGAGGTTAATGGGTTTAAGCAATGTAGGCCTGATAGAGATTACGGATAAAAAATCTCTTACATACCTGACAATGTTAAAAAACAATGCTTATTATCTTAATTATTTGATAAACAGATTATCAACATCTTACGAGATAAGGAAAAGAGAAATTCAAAAAACTCATTTAAATATCGAAGCCCTTATATCAGAAGATGTAATCAAAGAATTGAGCTTTCATGAAGAATATGAAGATATCAATATCACATTTGAAATCTCTTTCGGCCTTACTATTTTTTCTGATCAGGTCTTAATCCGTTTTATATTGATTAACCTTCTCGACAACGCTGTAAAATTCAAAAATAAGGATTCTATAGAAAATAATGATGTGCTTGTAAAAGTGATAACAGCAAATAACATGCTTATCATCAATGTAATAGATAAGGGAATTGGCATTAAAGATGAAGATGTCCCTTTTGTATTCGAAATGTTTTCAAAAGCTGCAGGAAAATATAAAACTCCCGGTCTTGGACTTTATATGTCGAAGTTAAGTGTAGAAAAACTTGGAGGAACAATTCAATTGTTAAATCCTTCAAATCCTACCCGATTTGAAGTAAATATTCCGCTTTATTAAAATTCATAATCAGGGTTATCCTGACTAAAATCATTTTGCGAGAATACCGGATTAATTTTCACACTAGTATATTCATAATACTCATATAATCCTTTATCATCAAATACCTTCATTACCAAAGGGATATAGTCAGTTTTATCTATATACAATTCAAGTTTCGGTGCATAATCATTTGGTATGATTATTACTTTATTTGCCGGTACTTCAAACGAGCTCAGATTGTTTAATTCAAGTATCATGTGCTCACTTAACTTGAATTTATTAGCTATTGTCAAAATGCTTTCCCCTTTTTCAACTTTATAATTGACATACTTGTATGCTGGGTTTTCAAAAACTACCACATAACATTGCCTACCATCCCATTTTATATTGCCCGTAGTTTTTATTATGTTATCAATATTGCTTTTATACTTGGTTATTAAATGATCGAGAATTGACATAAGATGTGCATAGCCTGACTGAAAAATAGTATGATGCTGGTTATTGCGCATTGTGCCGCCCATCGGGTCAAGATGGACATTTACCCAAGGAAAACCATTGGTGTTGACGAGTGCCTTGTTGCTGTTGGATCCCTGTACATATAAAACCTCTAAACCATCTTTAGGAGATTTTTGCCTTAAGTACATTTTAAAAGGGTCAACATTTAATTTTACATCAGAGACTTGTGATGGATATTCCCCCTTAATCCGTTCTTTTTTTGCCATAGTAAATGTCATGGATTTGATTTCCATGGTTTTACTAATCATTATTTCTACAATTTCAGTAGCACTTAATTCTTTGCTGACTTGGGATAAGCTTAAAAAATTGCAACCAGTTA
>JANYCH010000026.1 GCA_025360395.1 Cytophagales bacterium
TGTAATTACAAAACAAGGATATGGAACGAAGAACATCCTGGATTGGCACTTAAATCTTTAGAAATCATTTACATGAAAGAATTAACGTTACCAGATTATCAATACTTTAAACCAGAACGACATTTGCTTTGGAAATGTGAATTTTAATAATGTTTTGACCCATTCTTGGTTATCCAGCTTAATAAGCCTGAATTGGTGAACATTTTTCTTAAATTTATGGTTTGAAATTAGTCCCCACAATTAGTCCTATGCTTACCCAAACAGAGAATTATCAAGTTGAAACAATTCGTGATGATTTTCCTATCCTTCACCAGGAAATTAATGGTAAGCCTCTTGTTTATTTTGATAATGCTGCTACAACCCAGAAACCTTTACAGGTTATCGAGGCAATTGGCCAGTATTATCTGGATATAAATGCTAATATTCACAGGGGTATTCATACTTTAGCTGAAAGGGCTACTGCGAGTTATGAGGCTACAAGAGAGGTATTACGACAGTTTTTAAATGCCTCATCAACAGATGAGATAATTTTTGTAAGGGGGGTAACTGAAGGGATAAACCTCGTAGCGAATGGTTTTGCAAATTCTATTTTAAAAGCAGGTAATGAGGTGGTAATCACCGCAATGGAACACCATTCCAACATTGTTCCCTGGCAAATGGCTTGTGAAAAAACCGGAGCAATTTTGAAAGTTGCCCCGATTAATGAAAAAGGGGAACTCATTTTTGAAGAATATGTAAAACTACTTAATCCTCAAACCCGGATTGTATCTCTTGTTCATGCTTCTAATGCATTAGGGACAATTAATCCTGTAAAAAATATCATTGAAGAAGCGCATAAATTTGATATTCCTGTGTTATTAGATGGAGCTCAGTCAACTTCTCATTTAGAAATTGATGTGCGGGATCTTGATTGTGATTTTTTTGTATTCTCCGGCCACAAAGTGTATGGTCCTACAGGAATAGGCGCTCTTTATGGAAAAAGGGAGTGGCTTGAAAAGCTTCCACCATATCAGGGTGGGGGAGAAATGATTAAGGACGTTACATTTGAAAAAACAACTTATAACGAGCTTCCATATAAATTCGAGGCAGGGACTCCAAACATTGCAGATGTTGTTGCATTAAAACATGCCATTAAATACATTCAGGAATTAGGCAAGGCAAATATTGCCCAGCATGAATTGGAATTGCTGGAATATGCAACTGGTCAATTAATTGATGTAAAGGGATTGAAAATAATTGGTACTGCCAAAGAAAAAGTGAGTGTTGCCTCATTTGTTATTGAAGGCATTCATCATCAGGACCTTGCAGTTATACTTGATCAACAGGGAATTGCTGTCAGAACCGGACATCATTGTACCCAGCCTTTAATGAAGCGTTTTGGGATTTTAGGTACAACCAGGGCCTCATTTGCTCTTTATAACACCAAAGAAGAAATTGATTTGTTTATTACTGCCTTACACAAGGCTTTAAAAATGTTAAGATAATAAAGTGGCAGAAGTAAAAACAAATATTAATGAAGTCCAGGATCAAATAATTGATGAGTTTGGTTTGTTTGACGACTGGACTGACAAATACGAATACATTATTGAAATGGGTAAAAAACTCTCATTGATGGATGAAAAATATAAGACAGAAGAAAATAAAATTAAGGGTTGCCAGTCTAATGTTTGGTTACATTCTGAATTAAAAGATGGTAAGGTCACTTTTGAAGCTGATAGCGATGCTGTCATAGTAAAAGGTCTTATCAGCATGCTAGTAAGGGTACTTTCCGGACATTCGCCAAATGAAATATTTTCTACAGACTTATATTTTATTGACAAAATAGGAATGACTCAACATCTGGCACAAACCAGATCAAACGGTTTGTTATCTATGGTGAAGCAAATGAAGTTTTACGCGTTGGCATACCAGGCCAAAACAAATTAATTATGACAGAACAAGAGTTAAAAGACAGAGCATTAGAAGAAATCAAATCTGTTTTTGATCCTGAAATCCCGGTAAATGTTTTTGATTTAGGATTAATATATGAGGTAAGCGTATATCCGGTCAATAATGTATTTGTATTGATGACTTTAACCTCACCGGCTTGTCCATCAGCCCAATCTTTACCAGAAGAAATAAAAAATAAAATCCAGGCAATCGAAGGAGTAGGTGAAGTAAATGTCGAAGTGACCTTCGATCCTCCGTATTCGCAGGAAATGATGAGTGAAGTGGCGAAGCTTGAATTGGGATTCATGTGATTAATTAATAATTACCAATTAAGAATTAATACATCCCAGATTAACATTTGTTAAAACTTGAACCAGCATTAATTGAAATTGTTGTAAGCAGTATAGAATTTTACAGTAACCCACTTTAATTATTAATTATTAACTATTAATTACAAATGATGTATCCAGAAGAAATGGTAAAACCGATGCGCGAAGAATTAGTTCTAGCCGGTTTTAAAGAATGTAAATCACCAGAAGATGTTGATAATGTACTTGCAATGAAAGGTACAACCCTTGTGGTTGTAAACTCAGTTTGTGGCTGCGCTGCAAGAAATGCGAGACCTGCTGTGAAAATGGCTGTTCAAACTTCATCAAATAAACCAACATCTCTTGTTACAGTATTTGCAGGAATGGACAAAGCTGCTGTTGACAAAGCAAGACAGCACATGCTTCCTTATCCTCCATCATCACCATCTATCGCTTTATTCAAAGACGGTGAATTGGTTCATATGATTGAGCGTCACCATATTGAAGGACGTCCTGCTGAAATGATTGCTGACAATCTTAAAGCTGCTTTTGAGGAATTTTGTAAATAAAATTAAACTGAGTCGAATGAAGAAATAATTCGTTCTAAACATGCAACAATCGTCACATAACTGAAATCCCCTTAATGGGGATTTTTAGTTTATTCAATAAATACGTATTCTTATAAATCAAAATACTATTTTTGAGGCAAATTCATTTTAGATATGAAGCTAAAGCTTATACTGTTTGCACTTTTATTACCTGCCCTTTTATTTGCTCAGAACCCAAGACAAACATCAAAAAGAAATAAGGCAGGGAAAAAAGCAGCTAAAAATGCCCATCATGACCCATATGAATACAAACCATCTGTTAAAGATTCTGATGGAGATGGCGTTGAGGATTATACTGATAAATGCCCAAGCACTCCCAGAGGTACCAAAGTGACAACTTTTGGCTGTCCTTTTGATACAGACTTTGACGGTCTGTTTGATTATGAAGATATGTGTGTGAATGAAGCTGGACCAAGAGATAACAAAGGTTGCCCGTATGGAGACAAAGATTCGGATGGAATAACAGATAAAGACGATGATTGCCCGGATGTGGCAGGTTTACCACAATACAAAGGTTGCCCAGATACTGATAAAGATGGTATAATGGATGCAAAAGATAAATGTCCTAATGAATATGGTTCAGTTCAGTTTGGGGGTTGTCCTGATACAGATGTTGATGAAGACGGCGTACCTGACCATCAGGATTTATGTCCCAGGACAAAAGGTGTTAAATCAAATAAGGGCTGTCCGCAAATGTCAGCTGAACAGCAAAAAGCATTGCAGCATGCATTTGATAATTTGTTGTTTGAATCAGGAAAGGATATTATCAAGCAGGAATCTTATACTTCTCTGAACGAGTTAGGGAAAGTACTTATCAAAGATGAAAAGGCTGAACTTTACTTAGAAGGCCATACCGATGATGTAGGAAATGACATGGTAAATCTTGACCTTTCGAGAAGAAGGTCTCAATCTGTAATGAAATATCTTAAAGACATGGGAATTAATGACAGCAGGTTCCGTACAGATGGCTTTGGTGAAACAAGGCCTGTTTGTCCTGATTTAACTGAAGACTGCAGAAAGAGAAACCGCAGGGTTGAAATGAATATTTATTACGAATAGAAATTACAGATTTCGATGAAAGGGCTGGATTTATTCAGCCCTTTTTATTTGATTAAACCCCACTATATCATTTTGCTAAGAGCGAATAAAAATCGTACTTCGCCTTCCAATAAAAATCGATTTCCTACCACTTGACAATTGATCAGATAAAAGCCCCGATTGACCTTGAAATGGAGGTCTTTGAACAAAAGTTTGAAGATTCCATGCGTTCAAACGTCATGCTTTTGGATAAGATCATGCATTATATTGTTCGCCGAAAAGGAAAGCAATTAAGGCCAATGTTTGTGTTCCTTGTAGCTAAAATGCTGGGGGAGGTCAATGAATCAACTTATCGCGGGGCAGCATTAATTGAATTACTCCATACCGCCACACTTGTTCATGACGATGTTGTGGACGAAGCTGCATACAGACGTAACTTTTTCTCGATCAATGCCTTATGGAAAAATAAAATATCAGTTTTAGTAGGTGATTTTCTACTCTCAAAGGGATTAAAACTAGCAGTAGACAATGGAGATTTTTTACTGTTGAAATTAGTCAATGATGCAGTCCAGCAAATGAGCGAGGGTGAACTTCTTCAAATGGAGAAGGCCAGAAGTCTAGACATAACCGAGGCTGTTTATTTTGACATTATCAACAGAAAAACTGCTTCACTAATTGCTTCATGCTGCCAGGTTGGTGCAGCATCAGTTTCAAACGATCCAAAGTTATTGGATACCGTTGGTCAGATTGGCAAATTAACTGGGGTTGCTTTTCAAATAAAAGACGATTTGTTTGATTATGGTGAAGTTGAAGTGGGTAAACCATTGGGTATTGACATAAAAGAGAAAAAGATGACTTTGCCACTTATCCACGCTTTAAACAATGTTGGCTGGTGGGAGAAAAAAAAGATCATTTATATTATTAAAAATCAAACAGACAGCACAAAAAAAGTTAAAGAAGTAATCGCTTTTGTAAAAGACAACGGTGGAATGGTATATGCCACTGAAAAAATGCAACAAATAAAAGATGAAGCAATAAAACTACTTTTTACTCTTCCCGATAATCCGAGCAGGACTTCCCTCACGAATTTGATTCATTATACAATTGAAAGAGATAAATAGCTAAATTTATCTTCTTGCATAACGATTTGCACCATTTCAGTGCAAAAGTTAAAATTTCCAAATAATAAAATAGTGTCATTAGATAAATTAAAACTAAGCAAGCAGTTGCTTGCCGCCTTAAAGGAGACTGGTTTAACGGATGCTTTGCCTCTTCAAGCCAAAGTGATTCCACGCATTAATGGCGGACAAGGAGTAGTTTGCATTGCTCCTGAAGGAAGTGGTAAATCCACCTCCATCATACTGAGTGTTCTTAACAGGTTAAAATTTCCTTTTGAAGAAGTTCCCCGGGCTTTAATACTTGTTCCCGACAGGGATAAGGCAACTTTGCTTCTTGAAAAATTTGAAGAATTCAATGCTAAATCTGCACTGAGGATAATCAGCGTTTATGCAGGTGCAGGAATAGAGGGGCAAAGGGAAATAATAAGTGAAGGAGTTGATATTGTAATTGGCACCCCGGATAGAGTTTTGGCTTTGTACCTGAAATCCGGACTGAACATCAATAAGTTGCAACACTTTATTTTAGATGATGCAGAACTTATTGTAAAACAGGGACTTCAAACTCAGGTTCACCAGATAACTTTAAGCCTTCCAAAATGCCAGCACCTGGTTTTTTCAGAAGTTTATCATGAGAAGTTAGAAAGGATGATTGCTTATATTGAAAATCCTGTTCTTGTTGAGTTTGAACCCGAGCCTGAAACTATACTGGAAACAATTCCTCAACTTCTTTATCAGGTACCCAATTATAAAACCAAACAGAATCTGCTAAACCTTCTGATAAGTGAATCCGATACTTACAGGAAAGTCCTGGTTTTTGTGAAGACAAGATTGACATGCCAGAATTTATTTAAAAGCATGGAGAGAAGGTTTCCTGGCGAAGTTGCTATTTTAAAGCCATTAGTTTATGAGCATCAGGGGTTTAAATCCGTTGAAGAATTTAAAAAATCGGCCAAATGCAGGGTTTTGTTAATAGCAAATGAGATTGAACAATTTATAAACTATACAGATATTCAATTCATTCTTCATTTTGACATTTCTACAGATACAGAACAATTTATAGAAAGGGTTAAAATTTCAAACTTTAAAGATACTCCTCCAGTTTCAATAACATTTTCTACTGATATAGAATTAGTTACCATAAGAAAAATTGAAGTTTCTACTGGTAATAAAATGATTTTACAACCATTGCCAGCTGGATTGGTTATTCAAGGCGACAGAAAGAAAAAAGTAGAAACGGCCGATTCTAAGGGTTTTGAAAAAAGTGCCGATCCTAACCAGGGCGCATATCACGAAAAGAAGGCTGCAAATGCCAAAGATTATAACTGGGGCTGGAAAGAGAAAAATAAATTATTTGGCAAAAAGTACAAACGGTCTAACAAGAAATAACAAAGACTTCCGTCCCGATCCATCAAAATGAATACTTACGAAGATATAATCAAAGAAATTAAACTTGCTGAAAACATAATAATAACTGCCCATAAGTCTCCTGATGGGGATTCAATTGGCAGCTCCCTTGCGCTTCATCATTTTATTAAAAAGCTGGGTGTAAATTCTGTTATCTGCCATCCTGATCCAGCACCGGAATATTTAAGTTGGTTAGAAGGGATTTCTGAGATTCTTACTTTCGCCTCCAATCCAGAACAAATTAAGGATAAGTTTTCCAGAACAGATTTAATTTTTTGTCTTGATTATAATGGCACCGATAGGGTAGGAGAAGATATGCAGGTTTTGCTCGAACAAGCTTCCTGTAAAAAGATCATGATTGACCATCATTTGAATCCTCAGGATTTCTCCTTTATTACTGTTTCAGACACAGAAGTTTGTTCTACTGCTCAATTGATTGCTGAGTTAATCCTTCAGTCAGGAAATGCAGAGTTACTGGATGAAAAAATTGCAACTCCTCTTTATCTTGGTATCCTGACCGATACTGGATCATTTAGATTCCCTTCAGTTCAAGCCAGAACACATGAAATATTAGGTAAACTTTTGCAAGCCGGGGTTAAACATCACCTTATCCATGAGAACCTGAATGATACAAATACGGCAGGCAGACTTAGGATTCAGGGTTTTGCCATGAGCCAAAAGCTGGAAATAATGGAAGATTACGGAGTTGCAATTATTTCCCTTACAGAAGACGAACATAAAAAGTATAACTATCAAAAAGGAGATACAGATGGACTTCCTAATACAGCCTTATCAATTAAAGGAATGAAAGCTGCCATGTTATTTTCAGAAAGGGAAGGATATATAAGGATTTCATTCCGGTCAAAAGGAAAAGAAAATCCGGTAAACATACTGGCTTCAGAGCATTTTGAAGGTGGTGGTCATGCTAATGCTTCCGGTGGAAAAAGTATTTTGTCAATGAACGATACATTAGAAAAAATAAAAAATCTTATTCCGTCCTATTTTGGCTCAATTCAAATGCAGAATTAATAATCTAAACTTAATTTAGCAGCTTCCCAACCTATCATGGCCATTTTCCTTGTATTGCCCCACATATAACCGCCGATAACCCCTGAACTTTGTATTACCCTGTGACAAGGGATAAGGAAAGCGACTGGGTTTTTTCCTATTGCGGTTTTGTCATATGGGCTACTCACCATACTTAAGCCACAGAGGATTTCCTTTGTTTTAAGCTTTCATACAAAATCAATATAATAAGGATTACAAATAAAACCAGTGACGACCCCATGGTTCCGAAACCAATTCCTCCTTTTTCTACTGGTTTGGTAAGTAAATCTCCAAAAGTGGCGCCGAAGGGCCTGGTCAAAACAAAAGCAATCCAAAATAGAATTATGGAAGATATTTTGGTGAAATAATGCGCCAGGATTACAAGTATTAAAATGGAACTTATCAATAATGCCCCTCCTCCAAAACCAAGTCCTGAATCATCGGCCAGAAAATCTCCCAAAGCGGTGCCAAGTGTATTTGAAAACAAAATGGCCGTCCAGTAAAAAATTTCCCCTTTAAATGTTTGAATGTTTGAAACGGAAAGTGATTTCTCACTGAAATACCATAGACACAGTATTGCAATTAATATTGTTACAAGTAATAGTGAACCTGTAGCATAACCAAAACCTAAAGTTCTGTCCATATAGTCAGACATGGTTGTGCCTGCTGTACTAGTTGCAAGGATTACAGACCAGTATAAAACGGGTATATAACGTTTCACCAAAAGCTGTACAATTAAGACAACAAAAAAGATGCTTAGTAAAATAGCAGAACTAGTGCCATATCCGACATTCATGGTCATAGACAAAAGGTCCCCTGCGGTTTCACCTAAAGTTGTTGCGCAGATCTTCATGATCCAAAACAATAATGTAACCTTAGCAATTTTGTTTGCCCTCTCTGTATTCATATTCATGTAATTAAAATTATAGATTGATTGAGGTATGTAAATTATAAGATCAAAACGATGGTTCCTGCGATTATTAAAGTAGCGCCAGCAGCCATTTTTAATGTTAAGACTTCGCCTAAAAACACAACGGATAGTATAATTGCCAATGCCACACTCAATTTATCAACAGGAGCTACTTGAGATACCTTTCCTATTTGTAAAGCTTTGAAATAAAAGATCCATGACAAGCCAGTCGCCAAACCGGAGAGAACAAGAAAAATGAGGTTCTGTTTGGTAAGTGATCCAATTCCACCCAATTCTTTTTTGAACAGTACAATTCCCCAGGCTACCACTAGGATTACGATTGTCCTGATTGCTGTTGCCAGATCTGAATTAACATCTTTAGAATTACCCAGATAGATTTTAAGATTATAGTATAACTAACTTTTTACTCTCTTCTTCGGAGATATGTTTAAAGGTAGTTTTAGGATATTGTTCCAAATCTTTGTATTGTATGATATTAGTAGGGTCTATATTTTCTAATAATTGATAATTATCAAGATATAGCCTGAACTTGTCTTTTCCAGATCCTGTTTTGGCTTGGTTAGTTAAAGCATTATAGAATACTAAGCCCAAAATATCATTGGACAAAACCACTTGAACCATATTGATATATGTTTTCTTGTCATTTATATCTAAAGTTTCATTCTTGTCAATAATTTTGATAATGTTAAACACTAACCTATAAAAATGACCGAGTTGATTATGGTATTCTTCAAACATATCATTATAAACACATAGTATGTAGTCCAGCTTTAGAATTTTGTTGGGAAAGTCTTCAAATCTATCAAAACCCCCCTTAAAATCTCCTGATGCTGGGTTATAATATTGACAATTATCAGCTCTTTTAGCTGAAACCCTGAATTTTACAAATACAGCAGAAAAGAAAACTTCACCCTCCAAATCCTTATCATTAACCTTACCTTTTGTTGAGTTAACATGTTCTCTTAAATGGCTAATAAGTCCTAAATAAGAACTTTCAGATTGTTGTTTTTGTCCAATGATGATTGACTTGTAAAAAAGTAGAACACTCGCTAAAGCCCAAATAATACCAGAAGTTCCAGCTAAAAATCCACCAACATTATTAAGTTTTTCAAAATCATAATCAAAAGAAGGTTTGATTTCTCCTATAAAAAACAATGGAAAAATTAAACCAAGTAGGATCATACTTAGTATCACCCAGCTATTTGTGAGGTGTTTCCAGATTATTTTTTGTCCTTTTATAATCCACTGCTTTACACTCAAAGTTTCTTTTTTGATAGCATCAGTTGCAGGTTTCATAACGGTTTGGCGATAAATTGTATGTTTTATCGTATTTTATTAAATACGATAATTTTTTGATGTTTAAATATAATGAATTAAAGGTATATGGTTTACCTTTGGATAAAACAAGATTAGGGAAGATGCCTACACAAGATCCAACAATATATGAGGTAATGCTAAACAGTATCAAAGATCATGATACCTCAGAACATTGGCTCAATATTGCGACTCTCAGTCTACTATTATGGGGCGTTATAAAAGATGTGGTCTATTGGCTTATAATAAGACCTCTTAGGTATGTATATAATAGATTTTCAAGTGATTATGATTGTAACCCAATAATAGAGTATAATTATACAAGCCTTAACGTAAATTTAACTATTCCAATTTCGAATACTAGGGGTACAAATTTCAAACTTGCTAATAAACCAACAGTTATAGTTTGGCTTGAATCTAAAAATGGAAAAGACAATGAGGTTAATCTCTTTCAATATCGTTCACCTGACAAAATTTACGCCAGTGAGACAGGGGCAGAAAGCTTACATGGTTTTAGGTATACATACGAACATACACTTTTTTCGTATTTTGAGGCTCATTTTGAAGAACTTAGGATGAGGGTAGAGTTTCAAATATTAAATGATAAAAAGAAGAAAGTGTTTGACTTCAAAATCAGTGAACTTATTGATGATAGCCAAAGAATTTTATTTAAAACTAAATTAAGAACAGAGTTGAAAAAATTAGTAGAATATCAATTGCCTGACGAACAAAAACAAGCAATTATTAAATCTCAAGTAAGAGACGTTGAAGAAGAGGATTAAGCAGCGAGCTTAACCCTTCCGTATTCTACCTTGTAGTTAACCCCCATACTCTCGTACAACATAACACGCTGTACATACTGCTCTCTGGTCATTAGTTTTACCTGAGATACTTGAAGCCTATTCCTATTCTCGGTCTGAACCATACGCTCTGTACACTTGTGAAAAATACTGTCTTTCCACTGACTTCTGTTAATCCTGAAAGAGAATTCATTAAAATACGTCTCAGCGTGGTGAGATGAAATGCGATGGTGAGTGCCACGAAGCCATGATTTTTGTTGCTGTATCATTAAATTCACAGGCGAACTATTTTTGTACTTCTTATCTTGTTTTATGGTGTATTTGGTTTTTAAAGGTCTGTAAGATCTCCATTCATCAGTATGAACCTGAGCCTCTGGCGCTATATGCTTGTCAAATATCTTGGTCAACTCCCTAGTAGAATAATCCTGGATCTTCATTGTGTACACTCTTTTGATCTTATTCTTGTCAGTGACCTCAACTGCCATTATGGCCTTGATTTTCTTGGACTCAGCCTTACGACCCACAGCACCCTTCTCATATCCACCAATTACAAACTCGTCCACGTATACTTTGTCAACCATTGGGTGAACCTCACTTGATCCCATAGAGATTCTTACTTTCTTACAGAATAACCAAGCTGTATCCTTATTGATGTCATACTTTCTTGAGATTTGAAGTGCTGATACGCCCTTGGAGGTCGTTGTTATCTCAAACACAATAGCAAAGGCCTTACGGAGTCCAAACTTCACTTTATGGTAGAGGGTTCCTGAGGTTGAGGACTCAACGTGTCTACAGGATTTGCAGACTTTTGTGAAGGGCTTAATACCTTCGTAGGCCTCAGTGGACTGACATTTAGAACACTGAAATCCAGCGGAGAACTTTAGATCATACAAATAGGCTTTACAATCCTCATCGGTCTTAAACTTGTCCAAGAATTTGAAGACTGCTGTTCCTTTATATTGATTCTCTACTTTCATTGCGTGTAATAATATGCCTAGTTCTTTAATTTCAGAAGTTAAATATGTATACGTAATTCGTTGTACTTTGTTTAACATTGTTAAACATTTTTGGCAAAAAATATTACCCCTTGTTGTCTACTAATTTTTTAAGATGAAGGTGTAAAAAGTCGCTTAGTTTACGGTTATCAGCATCAGCCCTCTTTTGGAGTTTCTCCTTAAGTTCTTTTTCTATCCTGAGGGCTACAATTACGTCTTTCATCTTGCCTTATCGTTGAAAACTTGTAAAGTTTGAG
>JANYCH010000027.1 GCA_025360395.1 Cytophagales bacterium
TCCTAACTTGTTATTACAGTTAGGATATGCAGCTCGCGTTCTATCCTCAACCAAACTGTGTTACCGATATTATTTGCTACTTCAGTCCTAGCTCCGGTAAAGTTCATACCTATCTTTTTGCCACCATTATATCCAGAATACAAGGTGAAATAAGCATCGTCCCACCCGTTCATTATTCTTAAACCTGATTCTTGGCCATTTGCATTTGCATTAAAATCAACCTTAGTCGTAAGCGAGTAATATTTGCCTTTATCCTTTTGAAGTACATGGGTTGTTCCGGTGCCTGGTTTTAACCTCAAATAACCCGGTTTCTCATTCAAAGAATATCTTGTAGTAGAAGCCATCGCTTTATTGAAAAAATGCCAGTTATTGCTCAGTGCTGTTGATCCGAAGTAATCTGCTTTTCCAAATTCGTAAGGAATATTACTGGTTGGCAAATTTGGGCCCAATACCGGTGCCAGGTTTACAGGCACTCCCTTTGGAACCCCATTGGCATCCCAGATTACCTGGTGAAGAGAACTTTGACGTCCCTGGCCTTCGTATCCTGCATTGTCATATGCATGTGCTAGGCACCACCAGGTACCGTCATCAAGTTTGATTGGTTGGGTAACGTGATTTGGGCCAGTAAATCCACCCTGGTTCGGTCCGGCAGACCAGAATGTTCCATGCCTTGTCCATGAAGACTCTCCTGCGGTAAGGTTTGCCGAACTCAGCACATACTGTCCGCCACCTACATTACCTGCTACAAAAAGATAATAACGTCCGTTTCGCTTGCACATAACTGGTCCTTCAGCCCAGCTATAAGGATGTCCGTTGGAGTTTACCCAATCCATATTAATCGCCTGGCCCACCGGCTGACCGTCCATTCCTAGTTTCTGTAATCCATTAAGGTCCTGGCCATTTTTCAACAGCATATAAGGCGTTCCATCATCGTCCACAAAAATTGAGTTATCGTAACCATACACCCCAGTATTGGTGTTTACCTTAACTGGTGCTGACCATGGGCCTGCCATGTTTGTGGCATTACAGAAATATTGTCCGCCAAATGTGTTGGAGAAATAAACCCAGTATTTATTGTTGAAAGATGCAAGGGCACCTTGCCATGTGCCATTTTGCGGGGCATCATTACTAGGAATACTGGAAGTGGCAGGAATTACCCTAGCAATAGTTTCCCAATGCATCATGTCAGTAGAATGCAAAATAGGGAGATAAGGAGTAAAATGAAAGCTAGAACCTGTAGTATAAAAGTCCTTTCCGATCCTTATCATTGTCTGGTCAGGATGGTCGCCGGGAAGAACAGGGTTCACATATGTTTGAACTCCATTTAATCCCGGTGCATTAGATTGTGCATTCACCAATGTCAGGTTAAGCAGAACTATTCCAAGGCTAACTAGTAACAATCTTATCATAATATCTATTTTATTGCTTTATACAAACCATTAATGAATTAGTAAACAGACTTTATAAATAATCTGAGAAGTAATTGTAATATTGAGGACTATTCCTTCACTACTTTCATAAGCTTGGTGTTATTCGACTGAATGATTTTCAGCAGATACATACCTTTAGGCTGAGTGCCGGCTAATTCTGCCTGTCCTTCACTTTTACCTTCTTCTACCATCTGACCGGCCATATTCAAAAGCTGATATGAAAACACACCTGACATTTGTATATAAAACTGGCTGGCTGTGGGATTTGGATATAAGACCATACTGGCCATTTGCTCTCCTTCCAGGCCTGTGAGAGTTGGTTTCTTGAATTCCAAGTAATTAATATTGATATAATCTCCATCAATGGCTATTCTCATAACGTGTTTACCCTGGGTAAGATTAATATTGCTTTTGGTAACAGTAGTCCATGTTTGCCATCCTGTAGTATTGGGTACTGTGATGGCTCCTGTAATATTCACCCCGTCCATTTCTACATGCATCATTTTTCCGTCACCACTTTCAGCAAGTCTTAAACTAAGGTCATATGGCCCTGTAGAAGCTACATTTACTGTGTATTCAAGCCATTCGCCTGTGGTTGCAAAACCGATATTATATCCACCTCCGGCATCTGTACATGTCTCGATATCAACATCTTCTGTAGTTCTGAAATTAACAACCGGAGTTACTTCACTTCCCGGAGTAAGATCATTGTAAGCAAAACCATTTCCACCTAAATCATATTCTTCTGCCTGAATAATTCCTGGAATTGGATGTGCAGTCCCTCCATAAGGACTCTGAGGTACATTTACTTTTATGGTGATTACAGCCTCGCTTGTGTTGCCGGAATTGTCAGTGGCTACTGCTTTTAGAGTATGCGCACCAGTTGTTGCATTGGTCCAGCTATAGTTATATACAGAAGCAATATCTGTAGTTAAAAGTGTAGCGCCATCATAAAATTTAACGCTGGCAACTGTACCATCGGCATCTGTAGCTGTCACTTCTAAGTTAATGGTGGTTCCTGCTGTAAATGCTGCATTATTGGCAGGAGAAGTAAAGTTCACAACAGGAGGATTGCTACCATTGCATGATGCAAATGGTGCTGGTGCCGGGCAGCAAGACAAGCTTGGTCTTGAAGCCATATATGATCTGATCCAGGTCATAGCAGGGCGATCTGTCCCATTAGAATACATAATCCCTGAATCTGTACCTCCTGAACCTGTTACTTTATTTCCCCCAATCCAGGTCTGTCCCTGTATGTAACCCCAAAGTGTAATGCCTGCCACATGTGGGTGCTCCCATGCTACCGGGATCAATGTTGAATAAACAGATTGTTGCTTAGCTTCATTTGGATCTGCAGCTGCATCAAATTCTGTCAGATGTATTGCAACTCCTGTTTTATTCCATATTTCATCTATACATGATTTGAAATTAGCAGCAGATAAACCATTAATCCCATGACATTGTAATCCTACCCCATCAATTAAATTCTTTTTACCATCTGTTAAATTGGGGGCGTTTTTAATAGCCTGGACCATTGCTATATAAGGAGCTCTGCAATTACCCCAGTTCATTTCAATATTATATTCATTTATTAGAAGAGTTGCATTAGGAAAATACTTCCTCGCCACTTGAAAACACCAGATCGCCCAACCGTATTGGTTGTTTTTATCAGCAGCATTTGCAGGCTCGGCCTGATAACCCGCTGTAAGTGCCGCTTTTAAATTTCCTGGCATAGGCGTGTTAACAGGTTCGTTCAAAACATCAATCATTTTCAAACCGCCCATGGCATTATAATGATCTGCAACAGCCTTGAAATATGGATTTATATTATTTGTGATAGTAGCTGTGGCAGCGGTATTAACCCAATCCGGAGTTTGACCGCCCCAAACTAAATTATGATATTTAAATAATCCATTATTGTTCTTTGCCCAATTGAAGCATATATCAGATCCACCAAAATTGTATTGGCCTTGAGTACCTTCTACTGAACCCCATTTTGAAGCATTTTCAGATGTAACCTGATTCCAGTTAGCGGTATAATTGCCAGGAACATTTCCCCCAATGATATTCCCAAAATATTTACCCTTGCATTTGGCAACCTGACCATTTACAGAATGAACAAATAAAAGACTTATTATTCCGGCAATCGTTAGTAGCTTTTTTTTCATAAATTTTCAATTTGATCTTATACAATAAGCCAATCCAAATAGTAAACAAAAACATCAAAAATATTGACTTTCTATAAATTACGTTGATTTATCTAAGAAGGCATATAGTGTAAAAAAATGTATTATTTTGTTATCAATCAGTTAATCATATTCTTGATACGAATGGAAATAACATATTTTTACTCTCCTCAGCTGAATTTAATAATGCGAGGTAAAGTTCTCTGTTGCCAAATCAGAAACTTTTTACTCCTTCTAATAGCTTTTCTTTACCTTTACATAACACTTAATAAGAAATGCTTTCAGGACTATCCTGGTGGAAAATACTTTGTATTGTTCTGCTCTTTTACACAATTTTAGCAGGCTTCTTGTTTGAAGTACCAAGACGGTTTATCCTGAACGAAAGCATCAGAAACTTGTATTTTCATGTGCCCATGTGGTTTGGGATGATATTTTTACTCCTTTCTTCAGCTTCAGCATCTATCCTTTATCTGAAAAAAGGCAGGCAGTTCTATGATACTTATGCTTCCCAATCTGCCAATGCCGGAATTGTTTTTGGTACACTGGGTTTACTTACAGGAATGCTTTGGGCCAAATATACCTGGGGAGCTTATTGGAGCGGTGACCCCAAGCAGAATGCTTCCGCTATCGGAATGCTTATTTACCTGGCCTATTTTGTTTTAAGGGGTTCAATTGATGATCTTCAGAAAAAGGCAAGGATTTCAGCTGTCTACAATATTTTCGCCTTTGCCATGTTAATACCTTTGTTATTTGTTTTGCCAAGGCTCACAGATTCTTTGCATCCCGGCAATGGTGGAAACCCTGGCTTTAATGCCTATGATCTTGATTCTAAAATGAGGCTTGTATTTTACCCTGCAATTATAGGCTGGACCCTTCTCGGCTTTTGGTTGACTGATATAAACACACGTATTGAAACCATTAAACACAAACTTGATTATGAATAAGAAACTTTTAATAATGCTAATGTTCTTAGTTACACTATGCCAAAGCATTGTGGCACAAGACAAACAAGCTGAAATGGCTGATGTTTTGCGTGAAAATGGTAAAATTTACAATGTCGTAGCTGTAATCCTTGTTATATTCATTGGTTTTCTGATCTATCTCTTTCTAACAGAAAGAAAATTGAAAAACCTTGAAAACAAATTAAACAAATAGCATTTTCCTGATTTTGGAACAGCATCTAATAGTTCTCAATTAAATATGAAAACAACCCACATATTATTGTTAATAGTCATTGCTATTGCCATTGGCGTTATAGTGTCTTTAACAGGAAGCACCAGCAGCTATGTAACTTTTAACGAAGCCAAAGCCATGGCCAAAGAAGGTGACAATGATAAAATCCATGTGGTAGGAAAAATCAAAAAATCTGCTTCTGGAAAAATTGAGGGAATGGAATACTATCCTGAACAGGATCCCAACTATTTCAAATTTCAGCTGATGGATACAACCAATACAGAAATGAGTGTCGTGTATGGAAATCCAAAACCAGCCGATTTTGAAAGATCAGAGCAAATTGTAATAATAGGATCAGTAAAGGACAATGTATTTATAGCAGATAAAATACTGATGAAATGCCCTTCAAAATACACTGAAAAAGAAGTGAAGGTCGGCTAAAAAATAAGCCCCTCTGTACTAGAGGGGCCAAATGATATTAATCTTTCTTCTTTGCCTGCTTTTCAGCACGTTTCTCTTTAATCGTTTTTGTTGGCTCCTTTTTCTTCTCCTTTTTGGCATCCTGTGCTTTTGACATAATCGTAAAGTTTACGGTTAAAGTATGTTTTAAAGGTAATCAGTTACTTATAAAAAGGCAATAACTTATTCTAAAAAAGTATTGAGACTCCATCAAGTTCTTATTTCTGTTCTATCTAAATCTTATAATGATTAATTAATATCCCTTCGAATACAGAAGCTGGTAATATCATTTTTAAAACTACAGAAAGCTTTTCTGTAAACTTGCTTACCCGGTATTTAGCCTTTATGCTTTTTGATTCAATAATCTGCTTTACAATCGGCCCGAAGGGTTCCAAAGGATAACCTTTGCTTACACTTGCATTTACTATTTCATAGCAGCGGCCAAAACTCTCCCGATAGGGCGATCCGGCAGGTATAGGGGACACCATTCTGTTTTTATTGATATCTGTTTGAATACCACCTGGTTGAAGCAAACAAATCTGGATTCCAAATTTTTTTACCTCCATTCTCAATGCTTCTGTATATCGTTCCAAAGCTGCCTTGCTGGCACAATACATCCCTCTGTAAGGAAGGCCGAACTCTGATGCAATTGAACTGATTTGAATAATTTTTCCGAATCCTTGTTGTCTCATGACTGGCAAAACTGCCTGGCAAACCCTTATCACTCCTTTTACATTGGTATCAAATAACCGGTCAATATCTTCCAAGGAAGTATGTTCAAATGGACTGGCCAAACCTAAACCGGCATTATTTATCACAATATCAATTTTGCCTTCTTTTTCTATTATCAAATTGATAGCCTCATTCACGCTTGTCGTATTACATACATCCATGGTAAGCGTTTTGAAATTGTTTCCATCCTGCTTAATTGACCTTGAAGTTCCATAAACAATGTAACCTTGGCGGGAAAGAAAAGTTGCTAAAAACTCCCCAAGCCCTGAAGAAGCACCTGTGACAAGAATAACTTTTGACATATATATAACAGAAAAAACCAAAACTAAGAATTTGCCAACGGATCCAAAACCATATAATATTCTATTACTTAAACATTCATGGTATTTTTTCTTAACAAACCTTTAATACTGACTCAATAATTATCAAATTTGCCTTCTGACATTTATCTGGAATTATCCTACGCATGAAAGTTTTAAAGTTTGGTGGTACATCTGTTGGTTCGGTTGAAAACATCCGCACTATTATAAGCATTACAAAAGGTTTATTACAGGACAACGGCAAAGTGGCAGTAGTATTTTCTGCTATGGGGGGTGTGACCAACCAGCTCATAGAAATGGCCAATCTTGCAAAAAGCAATAACCCGGCTTATGCTGATATTTTATCAGGAATAGAAAAGCGACATTTTGATACTGCCAAAGTTCTTTTAAATGTAAAATACCAGAGCAAAGTTATAGCCAACCTCAAACTTACTTTGAATGAACTTGAAGATATCCTTCATGGAATTTCCTTATTGAAGGAATTATCCAAAAGAACCCTTGACCTTGTAATGGGATTTGGCGAGCGCTTATCCACCTATATGGTTTTTGAAGCAATGCGCCAGGAAGGGATAGAATGCGAATTTTTAGATTCACGGACTTTAATTAAAACGGACGACAATTTTGGTTCAGCCAGGGTCAATTACAACCTTACAAACAACAATGTTGAAGAATATTTCAAAAGCCATACTAAAACACAGCTCATTACCGGTTTCATTGGTTCTACAGAAAATAATGAAACAACAACCTTGGGCCGTGGTGGTTCAGACTATACCGCTGCCATAATCGGGGCCGCGCTGCAGTGTAAAGAAATTCAGATTTGGACTGATGTTGACGGAATGATGACCGCAGACCCCAAAAAGGTAAAAAAGGCATTTACTATCCCAAAAGTATCTTATATTGAAGCAATGGAGCTTTCTCACTTTGGTGCAAAAGTTATTTATCCTCCAACACTACAACCCGCTTTTTCTAAAAATATCCCAATCAGAATTTTAAATACTTTCAACCCAACACACGAGGGAACGCTTGTAAGCAAAAACACAGACAAAGGAGGTTATCCTGTAAAAGGCTTATCATCCATTAGTGAAGTGGCTTTACTAAATGTGCAGGGAAGTGGAATGGTGGGAGAGAAAGGTGTAGCTGGCAGGTTGTTCAATACTCTTGCCAAACACAATATTAATATCATCCTTATCACCCAGGCTTCTTCAGAACATTCTATCTGCTTTGCTATAGATCCACAAGATGCCGAACTGGCCAAAAATATCCTTGACGAGGAATTTTTTATAGAGCTGCACAATAAAAAACTCGACAAAATCCTCATTGAAAAAAACCTGTCGGTCATTGCCATTGTAGGAGAGAATATGAAACATACCCCCGGTATTTCCGGCAAAATGTTTTCAGCTTTGGGACGAAACGGCGTAAACGTAGTTGCTATAGCGCAGGGTTCTTCAGAATATAATCTTTCTGTGGTGGTACCCAAAAGTGATTTGGCCAAAGCCATGAACGCACTTCATGATTCTTTCTTCCTTTCCGAAACCAAAACAATGAACCTTTTTGTAATTGGTACAGGACTTATAGGGAGCACATTATTGCAGCAAATAACGCAGCAATCAGCATTTTTGGAAGATAAAAAGTGCCTTAAGGTAAGTTTGGTCGGTCTGGCAAACCAGGCTGGAATGATGTTTGATGAAAACGGGATTTCAATTTCTGGCTGGAAAGATGAAATAGAAAACAGAGGTGTTGAAACAAACTCTGAACAATTTATTAAAACCATGATTTCCATGAACCTGCCAAACTGCGTTTTTGTAGATAACACGGCAAGTAAAGAATTACCTGGCTTTTATGAGTCTATTCTAAATGCTTCAATTTCAATAGTTACTCCTAATAAAACTGCAAATTCAGGCTCCTATAAGGATTATCTTAAACTTCAGAATGCCGCTAATAAAAGAGGTGTTAAATTCTTTTATGAAACCAATGTTGGCGCTGGCTTACCTGTTATCAATACCTTAAAAGACCAGTTG
>JANYCH010000064.1 GCA_025360395.1 Cytophagales bacterium
TTGAATAAATGTCGTGATGGGGTGGGGGAGAAATTAATCCAACACCAGGTGTAGAATGTCTAACTCTTCCAATCCATTCGTCTACTTTATGACCAGGTAATTGTCCACCTTCACCAGGTTTCGCACCCTGGGCCATTTTAATCTGTAACTCGTCGGCGTTTGTCAGGTAATTGATGGTTACACCAAAACGACCACTTGCTACCTGTTTAATGGCAGAACGCATAGAATCGCCATTGGCCATCAGCGTATAACGTATTTCGTCTTCACCACCTTCACCTGTGTTACTTTTTGCACCCAACCTGTTCATGGCAATCGCCAAAGTAGTATGGGCTTCGTAAGATATCGAACCAAAAGACATGGCACCGGTTGCAAACCGTTTTACAATGCTTTCTACCGGTTCTACTTCAGACAATGGTATTGAGTTACCCGGAACAAAATCCAAAAGGCTTCTTAAAGTACTGGCCCTTTTTGACTGATCGTTGATGACCTTAGTAAACTTTTTAAATATCGGGTAATTTTTAGTCTTGGTAGAGTATTGCAGTAAGTGGATCGATTCAGGGTTCATTAAATGAAACTCACCTTTTCTTTTCCACTGGTACACACCCCCAACCGGAAGTTGTTTTACAGGTACAGGAACCTCTGGATAGGTAAGTTTGTGTTTCATTAGTGCCTCTTTGGCAATACAATCCAGGCTTAATCCTCCGATTCTTGAAACCGTTCCGGTAAAATATTTGTCAATAACAGGCTTGTCTATACCCAGGGCTTCAAAGATCTGAGCACCCTGGTAAGATTGCAAGGTTGAAATTCCCATTTTAGAGAAGATCTTCAGCAATCCTTTTCCAATAGCCTTTATGAAATTGTATGTTAGTTTTTCATCCGTAAAGCTTTCATCAATTATTCCCTGGCGTTTCAATCCGTAAAGAGATTCAAATGCCATGTAAGGATTTATCGCCGAGGCGCCAAAGCCAATTAAGGAAGCAAAATGATGTGTTTCCCATGCGTCACCACATTCTATGATGATGCCTACACGGCCTCTCTGGCCTGACCGGATCAAATGATGGTGAACTGCAGATGTTACCAATAAAGAAGGTATAGGACAATGGTCAGAATCAACACCTCTGTCAGATAATAAGATGATTTCAAAACCATCTTCTACTGCATCAGAGGCATACCTGCAAACTCTTTCAAGAGCCTTTTCCAAAGACCCTGGTTTGCCGTCAACCTTAAAGATTGATTGTATTGTTTTAGTCTGAAAATGTTGATGGTCAACAGATCTGATCCTTTCAAGATCTTTGTTTGTCAGGATCGGCTGATCCAAAGCCAGAAGATGGCAATGTTCGCCTGATTCATCCAATAAATTACTTGCTCCCCCTACATAACTAACCAGCGACATAACAAGTCTTTCCCTGATAGGGTCAATTGGCGGGTTGGTAACCTGGGCAAATAGTTGTTTGAAATAAGAGGAAAGGTGCTGAGCCTGGTCAGAAAGGATGGCCAATGGCGTATCCTGGCCCATAGAACCCAAAGGCTCTTCACCAGCTTCGCCGATAGGCTGAAGTACCATTCTTACATCCTCCTTGGTAAACCCAAAGACCATTTGTTTGTTCAGCAACCTGTCATCATCCAGTGGTTTAAATTCAACCATTGGTTCAGGCAGGTCCTTTACATTTATTTTATTCTTGTGAAGCCACTCCGAGTATGGACGTCTGGAGCAGATTTCTTCTTTGACTTCTTCATCGCTCACAATCCTGCCTTTTTCAAGGTCGACTATGAACATTTTACCAGGCTGTAACCTTCCTTTCAAAACAACTTTAGCCGGATCAATATGAGGTAATACTCCTGTTTCTGAAGCCATTACAACATAATCATCATCTGTTACCAGGTATCTTGATGGACGAAGGCCATTCCTGTCAAGGGTAGCCCCGATTAAAACACCATCAGTAAAGGAGATGGAAGCAGGACCGTCCCATGGCTCCATGATAGAGGCATGATATTCGTAAAATGCTTTTTTGAGTTCAGACATTGCCTCATTGCCATCCCATGCCTCCGGTACCAGCATCATCATTACATGTGGTAAAGACCTTCCGGCAAGAGTTAAGATTTCGATCGCATTGTCTAACATGGCTGAATCTGATTGCCCTGGTGTATTTACCGGGAAAACCATGTCCAGTTCTTCTTTAGTGAAGAATTTTGATTCAAAGAAAAACTCCTGGACCTTTAACCAGTTCACATTGCCTTTAACAGTGTTTATTTCTCCATTGTGTGCGATATAACGGAAAGGCTGTGCCAGTTTCCATGAAGGAAAAGTATTGGTAGAGAACCTGGAATGGACAACTGCCAGGGCAGATTCAATTTTAACATCACTTAAATCGGGATAATAATGTTTAACCTGAGAAGTGGTTAACATTCCTTTATAGGTGATCGTTTTGTATGAAAACGAAACAATATAGAATTGATCACCGATACCTGTAATAGATTCGTTGATCAGTCTTGAAGTATAATTTCTGATGATGTAAAGTTTGCGCTCAAATACCAGAGGATCTGTGATAGATTCCGGGCATTCAACAAAAACCTGTTCTACTGATGGTTCGGCTGCAAGAGCTGAAGGACCAATCTCTCCGTTAAAAGTTGGCACCTTCCTGTAACCCAGTAATTTAAGGCCAAGCTTTTCAATGGTACGATTGAGGATCTTCCTGCAATCTTCTTTCATTTTTTCGTCCTTAGGAAAGAAGACCATTCCAACACCATAACGGCCAAAAGAAGGTAACTTTATTCCTGACTTTATACATTCGTCCACAAAGAACTCATGAGGCATCTGAAACAGGATTCCTGCACCATCGCCAGTATTACCTTCACATCCGCATGCACCGCGATGTTCCATTCTTTCGAGCATCTGAATGGCGTCTTTCACAATGTTGTGTGACTTTCTACCTTTCATGTTTGCAACGAAACCGATCCCGCAAGCATCATGCTCAAATTCGGGATCATACAAGCCATTTTTTAGAAGTGTTTCTGACATCACTGAATCCTTTCTTGCTTAAGTATTATGTGGATATAAACTCTTAAAGTTGCAGATTACGGACGATAAAATCGACCGTAATTGTAAATATAACAATTAAGAAGGAAAATTTAATACGGCTTTTGCAAAAAACTTGTGAAAAACCTAAGTAAAAACCACATTCTTGGAAGGGTTCAAAAAAAAATATTTTATGTACAATATAAATGTGTTTTTTCTATGAAACTCTGGTAGTAATACTAGAAATACACAGTAGTCAATGGCATTTTAGACTTGATTGCTTTTTGCGCTTTCTTATCGAACTTATTTCCAACCAGGTTTAAGGTCTTCAGTTTCTTTAGCTCGTACAATTGTATCGGAAGGGAGGTCAATTTATTCAAAGACAAGTCCAGGCTCTCCAGATCAGTACATTTGGATATTTCTGCAGGAATTTCAGCTAGTTGATTTGACCTAATATATAGCTTTGTTAAATACTTTAGATTTCCTATTTCTTCGGGGATAGAGGTTAATTCATTTTTATTTAAGTTTAGTTCTTCTAAAAACGCTAGTTTTTCAATATCCGGATTTACTGTTTGAATTTTGTTACTACTCAGATCAAGTTCTATCAATGATTTAAAATTTGATAACTGATCTGGTGTTTCTGTAAACTTATTATTGAAAAGGTTAAGCTTAACAAGATTTATAAGCACGTAACTTTCTTTAGGTAAGGTTGTTAACACTTTGGAACTTAGATCAGCACAAAAAACGATTTCCGGTTCATGCACAGCTTTTTCTAAGGTGAAACAATCTCCATCACAATTTCCTCTGAGGACAGAGGCCGCTTCCTGAAGTCCAAGATCAAGGGCCTGGATCAGGTCAAAGCAAAATTCGTTGTTCACAAATCCCATTTTTGCTGAAAATGACAATTTTGCTTTTGCTCTCTGTAAATAAGCCATCCCAAAATCGGGACGCAAGGAGATCGCCATCGTATAATCACTGATCGCTTTTATGTATTCACTTTTTTCATGGTGTTTTTTACCGCTCTCGAAATAAGCATCTGCATCAGGCTGAGAGGTAAATGCGGATAACAGTACAAAAAGTCCTGTAAATACACTGGCAAACTTCAGAAAACTCATCTTGATATTTTCTAGTACTATACGTGAGTAATGCCAAATTTGATATGCCTGACTAGATATTTAACATTAGTTCTTCGATTTCATCCACTTCCAGTGGAATATCTGACATAAGGTCAATGTTTCCCTCTTCCGTTATTAAAATATTATTTTCAAGTCTGATCCCCATTCCCTCTTCTTTTAAATAAAGTCCCGGTTCGCAAGTCAGGATCATTCCCGGCCTGATCGCGCCTTTCATGATTCCTACATCGTGTACATCCAGGCCTAAAAAATGTGAAACACCATGCATAAAGTATTTTTTATAAAGCGGCTGGTTCTCCGGCTGCTTTTTTACTTCCTCAGATTTTAATATCCCAAGCATTAATAATTCCTCTTCAGCCCTTTTTCCAACAAGCTTGTTGTATTCCTCAAAATCAGTGCCTGGTTTTAACAATGATATTGCATAACGCATCATATTTAATACACCATTGTAAACCTCTTTTTGCCGTTTCGTAAACCTGCCACCCACAGGCAGTACTCTTGTCAGGTCAGACTTATAGTTATTGTACTCAGCGGCTACATCTAAGAGGACCAGGTCCCCATCTTTGCATTGTTTGTGGTTGCTTATATAATGGAGGACACAGGTGTCCAATCCTGATGCTATAATAGGTTGATAGGCAAATCCTTTGGAACCATTCCTGATGAACTCATGCGAGAATTCTGCTTCCAGCTCGTATTCATACACACCTGGTTTTAGAAATTTAGCCACTCGTTCAAATCCTGCTTTTGTAATGGAACAGGCTTTCTGAATCTGTTTGATTTCTTCTCCATGCTTAAGTGTTCTCAATTCCAAAAGGAGGGGTGCCAGTCTTTTGTATTGGTGTAAAGGAAAATGTTCCCTGCACCAGTTTAGAAATACATCGTCCCGGTTTTTGACAATGTTATCAGCCCTCCTGTGTTCATTTGAATTAATGTAAATGGTTTCAGAATCCAACACCAGGCTTTTGAATACCCTGTCAAATTCAGAATGCCACACAACTGTTTCAATTCCGGAAATCTGCCTTGCCTGTTCTTTGCTTAATTTATGTCCTTCCCAGGTTAAAACCTGTTCATCTGCATAACGGATAAACAGGATCTCTTTGAAATTATCATTTGTAGCATCAGGAAACAGGAGAAGGGTAGTATCTTCCTGGTCTATGCCTGTCAAAAATAAAATGTCGCTGTTTTGCACAAAAGGCAAAGTGCCATCTGCATTCGTTGGCATCTGGTAATTTGAATTGACCACCGAAATGGATTTGGGTATTAATTTTCCGGCAAGCTGCTTTCTGTTATTTTTATAGAATTCAGGATCAATGGAAGAGTTGCGCATAGGGTGTATTACAAAATCAAATATAAGAACTGGATTATAAAAAGCGCATAAAAAAAGGGGTTGCCAGTTAAGACAACCCCTTTTTTTTGAAATTTTAAAAC